>NZ_CAJRAF010000002.1:3547500-3615000 GCF_907164905.1 Dyadobacter sp. CECT 9275
CCAGCATGTGATGGTGGATGAGTTTCAGGATACCAACGTGTCACAATATCTGATTACCAGGAAGTTGTCGGCCGTGCACAGGAACATTTGTGTTGTGGGCGATGACGCGCAGAGCATTTATGCGTTCAGGGGCGCCAATATTGAGAACATCCTGAACTTCGAAAAAGATTTTCCGGATGTAAGGACGATCAAGCTGGAACAGAATTACCGGTCAACCGGTACGATTGTGAACGCGGCCAATTCGGTGATTGCCAGAAACAAATCCCAGCTAAAAAAAGAAACCTTCACCAAAAACGAAGAAGGAGTCCTGATTGACGTGATCAAGGCGGGTTCGGATAACGAGGAAGGCAGGCTGATTGCTACTGCGATTTTTGAGGAAAAAATGCAGAAGGCGCTTAGAAATGAGAATTTCGCGATCCTGTACCGGACCAACGCCCAGTCGCGTTCCTTTGAAGAGGCTTTAAGGAAGCTGGGTATCAAGTACCGGATCATTGGCGGGATGTCTTTTTATCAGCGGAAAGAAATAAAAGATCTGCTGGGATATCTGCGCTTTACCGTAAATCAACGGGATGAAGAAGCTTTCAAAAGGATCATTAATTTACCCAAAAGGGGTATCGGCGATGGTACTGTTGCCAAAATTGCGGTTACCGCCTCCGAACAGCAGATCGCAATCTGGGATGTGGTATCCAACTCCGGCTATTACATCGGCGGACGGCTGGCCGGTCCCATTGACCAGTTTGCAACGCTGATCAAATCCTTCAAACTACTGATAGAAGAAGGGAAAGATGCCTATGAAATTGCCGCGCATATCGCCAAAACATCCGGCATATTACGTGAATTATATGAAGACAAAACGGTGGAGGGCCTTTCGCGGTACGAAAACGTTCAGGAGCTTCTGAACGGGATCAAGGAATTTGTAGACAGCGATGCGAATGAAGATAAATCCCTGAGTGCATTCCTGCAGTCGGTATCATTACTCACCAATGCAGACGAGCCGGATGAAAACGAAGACCACGACCGCGTGACCATGATGACGATCCACTCCGCCAAAGGGCTGGAATTCAGGAATGTATTCGTGGTGGGCCTGGAAGAGGACCTGTTTCCAAGCCAGATGATGCTGGAGTCGCGGCAGGATCTGGAGGAGGAACGCCGTTTGTTTTACGTAGCCATTACCCGGGCTGAACAGAAATTATCCTTCAGCTACGCGGAGAGCCGCTACCAGTGGGGACGGTTGAAAATGTGTGAACCCAGCCGGTTTTTACTGGAAGTGGACCCCAAATTCCTGAATGTGACCAAAATGCTTCAGACCGGCCCGGAAAGGCCGGGTGCGGAAAGTTCCGGAACTTCTTTTGTGCGAAACCTCACACCCCGGAAACCGTCTGAACCAAGGAATATGGTAAGTGCAGCGGCCCACACACCTTCCTCTGATTTTTCCCCGAGTGATACCAGCAACCTGACAGAAGGGGATAAGGTGGAACATATGAAATTTGGCTTTGGAACCGTCATCAAAATGGATATTAACGGCACAGACAGAAAAGCAACCGTAAAATTTGATACCGTCGGAGACAAAACCTTGTTATTAAGTTTCGCTAAACTCAGAATTCTGAAGTAACAGAATTGTACAGTAAAGTGTGCACGCTGCTCCCTTTAGGTGTATGTATCCCGGAGAAAGAGAATCTTTCCAAAGAAGTCAACTTAGTTTTAAACAAAGATGTATATATGTTCAACGAAAACGATATTAAGCAGATCAGTGACCGGGGCAGCGATGCCGCAATTGTTCATGAACAGATAAAATATTTTATAGACGGGTTTCCCTTCCTTCAGTTGTCCAAAGCGGCTACTATCGGCGACGGTATCATAAGCCTTACCGCCGAACAGATTGAAGAAGTTGTGGCAGAATTTGATAAAAGCGCAAGCGACGGGGATATTGCCTTATTGAAATTTGTACCGGCCTCCGGGGCAGCAACGCGCATGTTCAAATCTCTTTTTAGTTTTTTGCAGGAAGGGAAACGCGACAAATCCGTTGATGAGTTTTTTGTCAAACTGAAAAATTTTGCCTTTTACGAAGATCTGAAAGCATCCTTATCTGCTGACGGGTACGATATTGAAACGGCGGAAGAAACGACTATCGTCTCTTATTTCCTCACCAATAAGGGTTTAGGATATGGAGAATTGCCAAAAGGCTTGCTGAAATTCCACAATTATCCCGACCGCTCACGTACACCCCTGGAAGAGCATCTTGTAGAAGGCGCCAAATACGCCAATGCGGGTAGTAATGTGCAAATTCACTTTACGGTGTCACCAGAGCACCGGGATAAATTTGAAAAGCTGGTGGTGGAGGTATTACCTGGCTATCAGAGCCAGTTTGGAGTCAAGTATTTCGTCTCTTTTTCGGAGCAAAAAGGTTCTACGGATACCATCGCTGTAAATCTGGATAATACCCCTTTCCGGGAAAAAGACGGCAGCCTGCTCTTCCGTCCCGCAGGCCACGGTGCATTACTGGAAAACCTGGGCCAGCTGGATGCAGATATCATTTTCATAAAAAATATTGATAACGTTGTTCCGGATAGTATTAAAGGAGACACGATTATCTACAAAAAGGCTTTGGCAGGTGTGGTACTGCAGTATCAGAAACGTATTTTTGACTATTTAAACCGCTTGTCCGTTTCGGCAGACGATTCGCTCATTCAGGAGATAGACTCCTTCTTCCGCAACGAACTTTGCGTCATACCACCTGCTGCCTTCGACACCTGGAACGCATCCGAAAAGAAGGAATATCTGCTTAAAAAACTGGATCGCCCGTTGAGAGCCTGTGGTATGGTCAAAAATCAGGGAGAACCGGGTGGAGGACCCTTCTGGGCCGAAAACTCTGACGGTTCGTTATCTCTTCAGGTGGTGGAATCGGCACAGGTGGATGTTGACAATCCTGATCAAAACGCCATATTTAAAAATTCGACTCACTTCAATCCTGTGGACCTGGTATGTGCCGTTAAGAATAAAACGGGGGAGTTATACGATTTAAAAAAATTCAGAGACCCCCTTACAGGGTTTATCACCGGGAAATCCAAGGACGGCAAGGAGCTGAAAGCACAGGAGTTACCCGGTTTGTGGAACGGCGCCATGGCCGACTGGAATACCCTTTTTGTGGAGGTACCGCTGATTACCTTCAACCCGGTAAAAACGGTAAATGATCTATTGAGAGAGCAACATCAGTAAATAATAGCTTATCAAACAAACAGGATACAAAAAAAGGATCGGAGCACGGGGCTCTGATCCTTTTTTTGTATCTGATATAATTTTCTGTATCAGGGTATTGGCAATACCTTACTTTCTTTGAAAGTCGACAGGATCACCATTGTCTGTGTACTCGCTACCTCTTCAATTTCATTGATTTTTTCAAGCATCAGTTTCTGATAGGTGCTGATGTCCTTAGAGATAACACGCAGCAGGAAATCTCCTGTACCTGTGATGTGATGACATTCGATCACTTCGGGAATTGCATGGATTTTTTCTACAAATGACTCCGTCACCGCTTTTCTGTGCCCTACCAGGGATATCTGCACAAAAGTACTTACGCCCAGGCCAACCTTTTCGGGTTCCAGCTGTGCATGATAACTTTTGATGATACCTGATTGTTCCAGTTTTTTAACGCGTTCCAGCGTAGGCGCCGGGGAAAGTCCTATTTCCTTTGATAACTGTGCGTTGGTGATTTTGGCATTGGTTTGAAGAATTTCCAGGACTTTTCTGTCGATCTGGTCTAACTTTATTATGGCAGACATTTTTCTATGACTATGGTTTTTGTATATGCCCTACTTCTTAAAGGCGCTGCAAAGCTATTAGTTTTCCCGAAGATTCTTGTAATTATATACTGGAAATTTGTTGAATGAAAGAATTTTCGTAGGCAAAATCGAAAAACGCTGTCAAAAAGTTAGGTTTGAGCGCATTATACATTCAAAAATACCGTTTGGTTATACCGCATATGTCTCAATTTTTTGCAGAAAATCCTGGTAGGTCATCCTGATTCCCTCTTCCAGCTCTATACTGTGTTTCCAGCCCAAAGCGTGAAGTTTGCTTACATCCATCAACTTCCGTGGGGTACCATCTGGCTTGTCAGTATTCCAGTGAATTGCACCCTCATAACCAACAATTTTTTGAATTAGCTCTGCCAGCTCCTTAATGGTCACATCACTTCCCACGCCGATGTTCAGAAAACCCGCCTCGCTATAATTCTGCATCAGAAAGTAACAGGCGGCAGCAAGGTCGTCGGCATGTAAAAACTCGCGCAGGGGAGAGCCCGTTCCCCACAGTTCCACCACTGGTTTGTTTTCTTCTTTTGCTTCATGAAACTTGCGGATCATTGCCGGCAGCACGTGTGACTTGTTGAGGTCATAGTTGTCGTTGGGGCCATAGAGGTTGGTAGGCATCACCGAAATAAAATCACAGCCATACTGACTGCGGTATGCTTCGCACATTTTTATCCCGGCAATTTTGGCAATGGCATAAGGCTCGTTGGTTGGTTCCAGCACACCGGTTAACAGGGAATCCTCATTGAGAGGCTGCGGAGCCAGTTTGGGATAAATACAGGACGAACCCAGGAACATCAGTTTTTTGACGCCGTTCCGGTACGCACTGTCTATGATGTTGTTTTGTATCTGCAGGTTGTCATAAAGAAATTCGGCCCGGTAAATATTATTGGCCATAATACCTCCCACCTTGGCTGCGGCCAGAAAAACAAACTCAGGCTTTTCAGCATCAAAAAATGTCCTCACAGATGCCTGATCCCGCAAGTCAAGTTCGGAAGACGTACGAACCACAAAATTGGTAAATCCCTCAGACTTCAGTTTTCTGAGAATTGCCGAACCAACCATTCCCCGGTGGCCGGCAATATAAATTTTAGCGTTTTTTTCCAATGTGTTAGTTAAATTTGTACTGAAAATCAATATAAAGGAGATCAAACCGTTACAAAGGTAACAATCTTCATTTGAAGAAAAATTCAATACACATGCAAAGAATATTAAGGATCGGGTGTTTGATCCTGGTTAGCTTCGCGGGCAAAAGTGTTGCTCAGACAGACAAATCCAAAACTTCCGACCCCTCCTGGTTACCTAAGGAAACCGTTAAAACAGATACTTCCAAAGGAAAGCACAGCAACGATCTGAAATCATTTATTTCAGGGCTGGATCCGGTTGTCAACGCCTCTGTACCAGGTGCGGGCAATAAGTCGTCGTCGTTATCCACCTTGCTGGGAGAAACCATTCCTGACCTGGGCCTGCGCGTAAAAGAATATAAGGGCCAGAAAGCAGACCGCAAACGGAAAAAAGAAAAGGCAAGGCTGGCCAAGGTACAGTACGAAGGTATCCCTATGCAGGCCATGTCCATAAAATACGGAAGCGGAGAGAAGGCAACCATCGAAATTTTTCATGTCCTGAAGGAATACAAGCCCATCAACCCCTACGTACTGGCCACGAACATCAGGTGGTATGATAAAAAATCCAGGCGTTTAAGCTCCTCCCTGATCAAGGACAAAGAACAGGCGCTTCCACTGCACGGCTCCTACAAGAAATTTTCCGGTGAAAATCTGATCGAAGAAGGATACTATTACATGGGTGTGAGACATGCGCGCTGGTTGAAATATGATGCCAAATATAACCTCATCGACAAATCCTACTGGGGGAAGGGCTTTCCTGCCGAGTCTCGCATCACTTACTATGACTCCACCCATACCCAGATCAAAGAAGTACTTCCTGTTAGTTACGGAAAAGTGGAGGGAGAATTCCTTCAGTTCTACAAGGAAGGACAGCTGATGGCCAGCGGGAAATATCAGAATGGTGAAAAAGTAGGCCGCTGGATCGAATATTACCAGTTCAGAAGGCAACGCAAAAAAGAGATTCAGTACCGCAAAACCTTCTGGGACGAGGGATTTGAACCCTTCATTTTAAGAGAATGGGATGAGAAGGGAAAACTCTTTTACGACTCTTCCAAAGATCCGCGGGCCTCTGTTGAAGAAGAGACGGAAAATTAATACTACCTGCGCCTCATGTAAATTGCCTGATGCATTGTTACTTCGCGTATTGTTTGCGTCATAGCACCTAATTTCTCGTTTATGCTCCGATCCCTCCAGGCTTCGGTCAGAAATAAAAACTGGCTGGCAGTGGTTCTTTGTTTTTTACCTGTTATTATTTACATACTGGTATTTCAATCCATAGCACTCAATGTTAATTACGTTGCCTTTGACGATATTCTGATCCTGGGCATTATCCCTGGCTTTGAAGATGCATCATGGCACGAGCGCTGGACCAGGCTCACCGAACTTTTCCCCGAGCACAGATTGGTTTTTTCACGTTCCGTCATCTTGCTGATCCACCGGCTGGCAGGCCGGGTTGACCTGGTATGGCTCATGTCAATTGCCAACATCTGCTGGATAGGCTGTATTTATATATTCTACCGGGCATTTAAAGGCTTACGCCTTTCTGTATGGTACTTTTTACCGGTGGTATGGCTTTGGTTTTCTATCCAATCCTACGAAAACATGTTTTGGGGGGTAAGTTCTCTCTGTAATTTTGGCGTGATCATGTTTGTTCTGGGGTCAATTTATGTAGCCATTTATCTCCCCGAAAAGCAGTATATCGCTTTATTACTCGCCGTTTTAGCAACATTTACTTATGGTAATGGTCTGATGGTTTTCCCGGTAATAGGTCTGGTTCAGCTTCTTACAGGCAAGAAAAGGGCCTTTGTCCTGAACATCATCATTGCTGGTGTGACAGCCGGTATTTATTTTATCAACTTCGTCCCGATCACGCAAAACCTCAACTTCAGCAACCCGGTACAAGTGAAGGAAGGCTTCCTGGGCCTTTTTGGATTCCTGGGTTCCATTGCCACCATAAAGGCCTACGGTATACCCCGGGAAATCCTGTACTTCGCATCTGGAGTGGGTATGCTCCTGGTTGTGATTGTGGCGATGCTGTACTGGAAGGAAATCGCCAGACTCTGGCAGGCCTTGTGGGGTACTCCGTCCTATACCAACAAACCGGCTCTTTTCGCTTTCTGTATTGTGCTGTTTGTCGGGATTACGGCCCTCGCACTGACCTACAAACGCATCCCTACAGACACTTACGACGGAATGTTCAAAGGCAGATACCGTATGTATTCTGTTTTGTTATGCATTGCTATATATTATGCCTTTCTGTCTCTTTCAAAACACCAGCTCCGCAGTACCCTGGCTCCGCTGATTCTGGCTGTAACGGTGGTTCTTAACCTGCTTATCCTGCATGGTAATTTTGGGGAGGCCGTCAACAACCGCAGGGCGGCTGTAGCGCAGGAGTTTAACGCCCGTTACAATGCCGACTGGCTCGGTTTGAAAATGTTTTCCATGAATCAAAAACATTTTGAGGACATCCGGTCTTACTACAAATCTGACGATCCGCTTGCCGAAGGATGGATGCCTCGCAGCGCGTCTTTACCCTCACAAATAACTTGCAACGCCCCATATACTGTTGAAAAACCTATAATGGTTGGAGATCATGTGACTGTGAACGCAACCATCCCGGGATTTAAGGCATCGAAAAATTTCACCGACGGTGTGTATATTATTTTAAAATCACCTTCTCACGTATACGTATCTCCACCAAACCAGCCATCTGTGCCCATTAAAACCACCCTGCGCCGGGGGATGTATTACTCCGATCATATCTTTGCCAGTTTCCATAAAGAAACGGTTGCGCCGGGCGTTTACCAGGTATTGCTTTTAGTGAGAAGAGATGGTCGGAACGAGTTGTTCTGTACAGGACAAATTTGGACAGAAAACTGATTATCCCATCTAAAATTTATCGTGAAGACCCGTCAGGATACGTTCCACTTCCTTACGAACCTCTGCACCCGTTTTTACAAAATTATTATTCATAAAACTGAAAACGAGTGTTTTACCTTTTTTCGTAACGAGGTACCCACTCAGATTGAAATTGTTGCTGAAGCTGCCGGTTTTGGCAAAAATAAAGGGCTCCTCTTCCTTGAAAAGATTCCGGAGCGTCCCCGAACGGCCTCCGGCCGGAAAGAGACGAAACAGTCTTTCTCTTGGTACCTTATCGTATATCTTCTGAAGCAAAGCAACGATACTCCTTGGGGTGAAAAGATTATACCGGCTCAGACCAGAGCCATCTTTCCAGACGGGTCGGTCGGGCAAATCATTTAAGTGGTTCTGAACAGCATGGTCAATGGCTTTCTGGGTATTCAAAGGAAGTCCGTTTTTCGACGCGTACAGAAGCATCAGCTGCTCTGCCAGCATATTGTCACTGACCTGCATCATTCTCATATAAAGTGAATCCGACGGAATACTGTAACAGGTCTGGAGTTCTATGGACAACGGAATATGGATCAGTTTTATCTCTTTTTTGAGAGTATCACTCAGCAACCTAACCAGGAGAGAATCCGACATGTGTACCGGTACATCCTGTATTAAACCGGCAGGTACGCCCAGTTTGCTGTGATGAAATTTATTCAGGAACTCTTCCCTTTCAATACCGGAAGCGCTGGTGTCAGGCACTAACGTTTTGTTCCAGTAGGAGGGTTGCGCCTGAAGCTTTCCCTGGCCGTTACTCGAGAAACGTGCTATATTGCCATAAATGGGCATAGGGGAGCGTTCCGGCTGATAATAGTCGTTGTAGTCGCTCCAGGCCCAGCCTGGTCCATAGCGCTTTTCTTCAAAGTTGGCAGGCGTAAAAAATATCTCCTCCCTCCGGTTTTTCAGGAAATCGTAAACCTTGCTGTGAGGCAGGTCAGGATGCAGCAAGGAGGGGTCTCCGGTACCTCTGATAATCAGTAATTCACCCCATTCCAGATATTCAAGCCCGGGAATGGAATCTCCCAGAGCAGTCAAACCGGCATAAAAACTGAATAGTTTGGTATTGGATGCCGGATTGAAATATTTATGATCCTGGTAGGAGGCAATTGCTTTCTTTTCATGCAACTCACTGACAGACAGGCCGGTATGTTGCTGATTCAAAACTGCAGAATTTTTGATTTCTCTCTTAATATAGTGTGAAACGGAACAACCCGATAAAAGCAGGGTGGCTGCTATGACGATAAGCGTGCGCATAAACTAAAGATAATTGTCGAAAACAAATATAGTATTTCTACGGCAGGGGATGAGTATCCTGCATACCGAATCCATTTTGTTTTTTAGAAAACCTCTGGCCTTTATTTTTTATAATCAAAAAGTAATTCCCTTCGAGCGGGATTTGCCTGGTATCAAGCTTGCTGAACTCGCCCAGGCAAGAAGAATCCGAAAGAGCATAACGTGCCGTGTCGATCCTCACGCTGAGGGAAAGCTGATGATAACGCTGAAAATAAGTATGAATATCAGCATTACTCATGAGCGAGGGGCATATCCCTAAGGTTGAGTTTTTGGGGACATAATGCATCATTTCCCTGATATTATTGGTCATTATGTCCGGCGCGGGGTGCCTTATTTTATTGATCATCACTCCCCAGCAAATGACAGTTGCGCTCACAATCATTAAGGTGCTGATTTTGTGGCTAAACTGCAACAGAACTTTCACCCTCCCGGCCGCCAGTCCCGCAAACATCAACGCCAGAAATGGTACAGCGGGAATCAGATAGTGATGGTACTGCTTAACACTCACCAGCATAGGCGCAATACCTGAGCATGCCACCATAAGGCAAACCAGCACCATATTTTTGGAATCAGAAGATAACGGTGCTTTTATCCTGGCTAAAAAAGTAAACAGATATAGGGCCGCTATCCCTGCCACGTGCGGGAGAATACTTATTTTAAGCTGCGTAAGCAGGTAAAAATGTGCAGTCCAGTCATTACTTGCCCTTTCCCTTTTCTGAAGCAGAGCCTGTACAATTTGCCCGTTAAAATATTTGGAAAGAAAAACACGGGCGGGGTCATAGGTCAGCAGCAATGCCAGCGGAACCGCAAAGGAGGCCAGGAGTATCGCCGTTGCGCTGATGAAAGTGGAAAAACTTTTCCTTGGTTGAAACAACAGATATATCCCCGAAAATGCCAGGGGATAGAGCCCCACCGGGCCCTTGGTTAAAACAGCAAGAAAAATACTGATACCCGCCAGCACCAGGAACAAATTTCTTGTACCGAACTTGACATCCTCCGAAAGAGCTTTCAGCTGAAAATAACAGGATAACAAACAAAATACTGCCATGGTACTGTCCAGGAAATGATTGGGTATTGCATACCATACAATCAGCATGGAATACCAGCAAAGAACCGGTAACCAGGATTGCGCCCGAATATCTTTGTCCGTAAAGAATTTTTTCCAGATAGCAGCGATCAGCACCACAGAGGCTATTAGTACCAGGAGATTGTAAATATTCTCAACTGCCGTACTATCTCCTAAAACCCTGAATAACAGAGATTCCAGACCGAATTGTAATGGCGGATGTCCATGGAAAAAGCCGTCGTTGTCGTATGGCAACCAGAAGGAATCCGCAAAATAGGGCTGCCAAAAACTCCCCTTTCCGATCGCCATGTTCCTGGCAATGGAGGCATAAGCCATTCCATCCATAAACATAGTGTCGTCCAGCGACCTCGGCAGAAAAGTAATAAGGATAAAACTAATGGTGAACGTCCATAACAAATAGGGGATACGTTTGATATCCATAGAGGTACAATGCTTACAGGGATGGGAGTGAGGCTATTATCAAAGTTGAAATTATATTAAATACTGCGGAACGTCACACCGTTTGATAGGTTTTCCCTTAAAGATATGTTTTCTTCCGATTACAAATGAAAGGATTTAACCCTTAATTTGCTTTGTCAACATCCAAACTCCTATGAGTAGCCCGGAGTATATCCTTAAGCAATACTGGAATCACGACTTTTTCAGGCCGGTACAGAAAGAAGCCATACTGTCTGTGCTGGATGGAAATGATACACTTTTGCTTTTACCAACCGGAGGGGGAAAATCAGTCTGTTTTCAGGTACCGGTTTTAATGATGGAGGGGGTATGCATTGTGGTAACACCGTTGGTCGCGCTTATGAAAGATCAGGTGGAACAGCTCAAACGCCGTCATATTTCCGCCGCAGCAATCCATTCCGGGATGAACAAGCATGAAATCGATATAACACTTGATAATTGCATTCACGGAAATACCCGCTTTTTATACGTTTCGCCGGAGCGCCTGCGTACGGACATTATGATCGAGCGCGTAAAACAAATGAACGTTTGCCTGCTGGCGGTGGACGAAGCACATTGCATTTCAGCATGGGGGTATGACTTCCGCCCGTCCTATCTGATGATCGCCGATTTCCGGCTGCTGATCCCCAAAGTACCCGTGATGGCTTTAACCGCAACCGCAACAGAGGCCGTCCGCAAGGATATTATTGACAAACTTCAGATGAAGTCCGTGCGGGTTTTTAAGCAGTCGTTTGCGCGGGCAAACCTGTCTTATTCCGTATTTGAGGAAGAAAACAAGGAACGAAAGCTGCTTCAGATTCTGAAAAATGTCCGGGGAACTTCCATCGTGTATGTAAAAACACGAAAACGGACCAAAGACCTCGCCCAGTGGCTGAGCAAACAAGGCGTAACTGCTCAGAACTACCATGCCGGGCTCACTTTCAAAGACCGGTCGGACAGGCAGAATGCCTGGATCAAAAATCAGGTACGCGTGGTGGTGGCTACCAATGCTTTCGGGATGGGAATTGATAAGCCCGATGTTCGCAGTGTAATCCATTTTGACCTCCCCGAAAGTCTGGAAGCATATTATCAGGAAGCTGGCAGAGCAGGCCGGGATATGAAAAAAGCTTATGCCGTTGCACTGTTTAATCAGATAGATCTGGAAGAATTGACAGCAAGTGTTGAAAGGAAATATCCGGCTACCGAATTTTTGAAACGGGTATATCAGGCATTGGCCAATTATTATAAAATTCCCACAGGAAGCGGAGAATTTGCGAGCTTTGACTTTGATATACAACAGTTTACCGGAACCTTTGGCCTACCTGTCAGTGATACACACCATGCTTTGAAACTGTTGGAAGAAGAGGGCTTTGTACAGTTAAGCGAAAATTTCAGCGACCCTTCCAAGCTGATGCTCCTGGTTGACAACCGGCAATTATACGACTTTCAGATACGTTATCCTGAGCTGGATACGTTTATCAAAGTGATTCTCAGAATATATGGCGGAGAACTTTTTTCAGAGTATGTCAGGATCTCGGAAAGTGAGCTGGCACAGATCTATTACGCACCATTGGCAGAAGTAATCAGCAAGCTGAATTTTTTGAAAGAACGTGAGATTGCGGACTATGAACCCCGCCGGGACAAACCGCAACTTACTTTTATGACACCGCGTTATGACGCAACCCTACTTCCGTTGAATATTCACGAAATAGACAAAAGAAAGGAAAGGGACAGGCAAAAGGCGCGGTCGGTAGTTCAATATGCTGCAAATGATAACCGCTGCCGCACTTTGATGCTGCTGGAGTATTTCAATGAGTTTGATGCCAGTGAATGCGGGGTCTGTGACAACTGCCTGAAAAAGAAAAAAGAAAAAATGGCCGTGCAAGATAGCCTCTCCGAAGAAATTCTTTTATTTCTGGCCCGGAACGGACCGCAGGATCCGCGGATACTAAGCCAAATGTTTGAGAGCATTACCGAACGGGTTTTCCTCCTGGCCCTCAGACCGTTAATTGAAAACGAGCGGATTACTTACAATGCAGAAGGAAATTTGACTTTAAACGAACGTTAGCCATTTTGAAAAACAGAATTTATCCTTTTTCCATTCTTTTTTTACTATTCGGCTGGTCGGCCGGGGCACAGCAAATCCCTGGGCTTCAGAGCAGCAATTACGGAGGGCTGTACCGGGCCACCTACAATCCCTCGGTACTGGGAGGTTCCAAATATAAATTTCAGGTCAATATTGGCGCGTTGGGCGGTAGTATCAACTACAGGTACTTCGTATTTCTGGGCAAGAATTCCCTGTTATATCCTCTGCTTGTCCCACACTCAACGAAGGAACTTTATGGACGCTCCAGAACCATGGGGTCACTGATTGAGCAGGATCCGGTATACCTGGTGAGTGAAATCAGGTGGCCGTCGGTTATGTTTTCTCTTGGCAAATACCAGGGACTGGCCATTCAGTTCCGTTCCAGGGGGATCGTGCAGGGGCACAACATTCCCGACCCCGTCCGCAATCTGTACTTCCGGAGGCTGGATACCGGCAGCACACCGGCCATATCCGGCAGCTGGGGAAATTTCAATCTTGTTCAGCAAAGTTTTTCAGAAATGAGTGTATCCTACGGGGTTCAGCTGCTGGACCTCGACAACCATAAATTGCGCGCAGGCGTGACTGCGAGGAGGGTTTTTGGAGCCCGAATATCCTATCTCAACGGTAACGCTGGTGATTTTGCCATCCGGGATAAGGCAGGTGCAGCGGAAACCAGTGAACTGGTCATAAACGATTTTGCTTATGAAAGTGGTTACAGCCAGGTACATCAGTCATTAAGTATTGGTAATTTATTCGATTCCGGACAATATGGTGCCGGCTGGGGGTATGACCTTGGTGCAACGTATGAATTCGGATCTTTCTGGGCCAATGAAAAAGAAAAATTTGATGATAACCCGCAATACATTTTGCGACTCGCGGCCTCTTTAACTGATATTGGTTCTATACATTATAAAACTGATAAAAGCAGGGTCATGACGGGAACATCCCCGGAGACGGTCATCGGCCAGCAGCAACTTGAACAAATCAGCGATAAAGGAGCGGAAGGTTTTATGGAGATTTTACCCGCACAAAATGAAGGTGTTTTCCAAAAGAAAGTCCACCTGCCACAAGCATTTCACCTCGAAGCTGACATTCAGCTCATAAAAGGTTTCTTTTTAAACCTGGCGCAAACCAAAAGACATCTGGCCCGGAAACAGGAATTTTTGGATGTATACCAGCCGGAATCCTTTACACTGACGCCCCGGTTTGAGGATGAAGATTCGGACTTTGCGTTTCCTATCTCATTCATAAAGGGCAACAAACGCCCCGTCATAGGAGCCATGGCGCATTTTGGTCCCGTTTTCTTGGGTTTCAGCAATCTCGGAGGGCTAATCAAGAAATCAGGAGCAAGAGGAAGTATGGTATATATTGGGGTTTCGGCCTGGAAATTGCAGCGCAAAGCCGATAAATAATTCTGTAATGTGTGGTGGCCTGGCTTATCGTTTTTTCCGTCTGAAAAGCCCTCCGATACGTTCCATCATTCTTTTTTCAAAAGCCCAAAAAAAAGAAAATTTACCCCAAACCCACCCCCAGGCCAGTAATATGGCCTGATACAAAGGAAGGATAATGAGGATGTTGACAGACCAGCGTAACCAGGAAGGGGAGGTTTCCGTAAGCCCGGCCAGCTGAAAAATCCCTCTTTTTACATACAGAACCGAAAAGCCGGTACAAGCAAAAACAATCAGAATGACCAACACATCCCAACCATTCCTCACTTGCCACCGCTCTTTGAGTCTTTCAATCATATAGGCCTTATTCGTGCAGAAAACCCATGTTTTCAATTTTGATCTCCTCGTCGTCCAGGGATAAAAATTCTTCCCAGAATGGATTGTCCGGAACCCCCGCCCTGCAGATCATTGGCTCCTTTTTTACAGGATGCTCAAAGAAAAGCCTCCTGGCATGCAGGTTAATGCTCCCATCCGGATTCCCCTTGGGGAAACCATATTTTACATCACCCCTGATCGGGCAGTTCATAGATGCCAGCTGAACGCGTATCTGATGCGGCCTCCCCGTAACCGGGGTAACTTCCAGCAGATGATGCTTGTTTATTTCACCTAACCATCTGTATGACAGCTCCGCCCGTTGAGAGCCCGCCACCTCGTAGTCGTAGGCTTTTGTCACATTGCGGGCTTCGTCTTTGACAAGCCAGTGAACAAGTTTTCCTTTTTTTTCTGCGGGCCTGTTTTTAACCACAGCCCAATAGGTTTTCTGTACATCCCGCTTCCGGAAAATTTCGTTCATGCGTTCCAGTGCTTTCGAGGTACGGGCAAATACGACAAGCCCGCTCACGGGGCGGTCAAGCCGGTGAACGGTACCCAGGAAAACGGCCCCAGGTTTATTATACTCCTCCTTGATATAATCTTTTACCATATCCAACAGACATTTATCGCCTGTTACATCGCCTTGCACCAGTATACCTGGCTCCTTATTGACGATGATCAAATGGTTGTCTTCGTAAACTACTCTGAATGGTCTGCCCATAATCTTGTTTTTTCGCCTTCGGCCTCTTGCCGGCGGAAGGGCTGAGGTGATCAGTAAGATTCCTGTTCGTTGGGAAAGGACTTACCTTTTACGTCTTTTATATAATTGGAAATGGCGTCGTTCATGATACCGTTAAGATCAGCATAACGACGCAAAAATCTAGGCTTGAAAGCCTTGTTGATACCCAGTAAATCGTGGATCACCAGTATCTGCCCGTCGGCGTGCGGGCCCGCCCCGATTCCCACCGTCGGGATACTGATACTCTCTGAAACTTTTTTGGTAAGCGCCGAAGGTATCTTTTCAAGAACAACGGAGAAACAGCCGACCTCTTCCAGCATCTTGGCGTCTTCCATGAGTTTTTGCGCCTCGGCCTCCTGCTTGGCTCTTACTGTGTAGGTACCAAACTTGTAGATCGACTGAGGCGTAAGGCCCAAATGCCCCATTACAGGTACTCCCGCGCTTAATATACGGGTAACCGAATCTTTGATTTCCAGTCCTCCTTCCAGTTTTACCGCATGAGCACCGGATTCCTTCATGATCCGGATCGCCGAGCTGAGCGCTTCTCTTGAATTTCCCTGATAGGAACCAAAAGGCAAATCCACCACTACCAGGGCGCGCTTCACTGCCCTTACCACGGACGTCGCATGATAAATCATCTGGTCAATGGTAATGGGTAAAGTAGTCTCATGACCCGCCATTACATTGGAGGCGGAATCTCCCACCAGAATGAGCTCTACACCGGCAGCATCCACGATACCCGCCATGGAATAATCATATGCAGTAAGACAGGAAATTTTCTCACCTCTGATTTTCATTTCCTGAATGGTGTGTGTGGTAATACGTCTAATATCAGCGCTATGTACAGACATGGTGGTTGGCAATTAGCTATTCTAAAATTATTAAAACTGCGGCATCAAACGGAAATATGCTATTAAATACCGGATCGGCCCGTTACATCACCTTCGGATCAGCCAGCTTTCCGGGTTAAGGCGTGAGGTGTTTTTCCATATCTGGAATTGTAATTCCGAAGTACCGTCGGTATCCGTTGCTACACGACCGATGGTTTCCCTTGCTTTCACTTTTTGCCCGGGTTTAACGGTAACTCCGTTCATTTTGGCATATACCGTCATGTAATTTCCGTGCTGTATCGCAATTACATCGCCCATTCCTGGCATTTCGGTAACATCCAGCACCACACCGTCGTACACGGACCTTACTGTTTCCCCGGCGGTGGTCTGGATATCCACGCCCAGGTTATCAATCATCACCCCCTTTAATACCGGGTGAGGTCGCTGCCCGAAATGGCCCGACACGAAACCTCTCACCGGCCAGGGCAAATGCGCCTGTGAAGCAGTAAACGAAGAAGCAAGGGTATTTTCTTCCTCATTCATTCCGCTGAAATCCACTACTGGTTCCTCCTCCTTCGGTGTTTCCTCTATTTTCGCTTCTCCCTTTTTCTCTCTTTCTGCATTTTCCCGTGCAATCCTTTCCCTTTCAGCACGCCTTTTGGCTTCTCTTTCCTCTCTTTCTTTCCTTTCCCTTTCCAGACGTTCGCGTCGTTCCCTTTCCGCAATACGTCTGATATTGGCCTCCAGCAAGTCGGTCGCTCTTTTGTTTTCAGCAATCTGTTTGCGAAGTTCGCTTTCCTTCTGGGACAATTCCTGGATAACCGTATTTTGCTTGACCTTCAGGTCTTCCAATTTAGTGTTTTCAGTCACCCTGGTTTCCAGTACGTTCTGCTGCTGTTTTTTCTTGGACGTGATCCGCTGCCGTTCCGCGCGCAGCTGTGCTTCCAGGATTTCCATTTCCTTCACCTGGCCCTGCCGGGCTTCGGTATATTGTTTAAGGTACTTATAGCGTAGCACGAACTGGTTAAAAGTGCCGGACGAAAAAAGGAATACCAATTGATTGAGATAGGTATTTCTTTTAGCAGCTTCATAAATCATGTGCCCATATTCCACTTTCAGCTTGCTGAGACTTTGGGCCAGTTCCTTTTGTTTCTTTTCTAAAACCGTTAATTCCTTATCCAGCAGGGAGAGGTCGTCAGAAAGCAGGTCTATCTGGCGTTTCTGGTTATTGATTTGCTGATTAAGCGCTTTTAATTGCCCGAGGTTAACATTCTTTTGAGTTGAAGTCTGTTTCAGAATGTTCTGAATTTCCCTCATTTTACTCTGGTTCTCGCTCTTTTCGCGTTCCAGCTGTTCACGGCTTTTCTGTGCCGATGCGTTCAATGCCGCACAACAGATAACTGTGATGATCAGGATGAAACTTCTGAAATACGATTTATAAAGGGGCATATTTATAATTCTTGCGACCAAAATACCTTAAATGGCTGGCAAAGTTACGCAGACTTAGCCTTTTTGCCCCTATTATCCGGCAGACAATCTGTATTTTACCTTTTCCGGGTATAACTTGAGGGTATAGTGAATGGAAATCCCGGGCTCTCTTTAGTTATTTCCACCTTATTATGTTTAATATTCACATTGGTCTGATAGAATTGCTGGTCCTTTTGAGATTTTACGTCCAGTTTCAAACTACTTACAAAAGGGAATATAAGATTATTTACCGATTTAAAATCCTCATAATCAAGCGAGAATGTATTATTTGTAGGAATTTCAACTGATCTGAGGCGTGTCAGTTTCAGGTTGTTTTCCGAGATGTAATTATCCGTTGTTATCCTTTCGCCCTGCTGTTTCAGCACAAAGAATTCGTTCTCTTTGGTCACCATATTTCCGGCTTCCTGCGGAAACGGAAGATTCCCGATAATAACCGACTGAAGCAAATCGAAATTCAGTTCGAAATTGTAACGCTTGCTCAGTTCACGATAGTCAAAAACAAAAAACTCTTTGTGAAATTTATCTACAAACGAAATGGAGTCACGCGTAATCAGCCCTCTGGCCACCTCAAATCCTACGCCGGTAACGGATATCCAGATCAGGCTGTCCTTCCGTATACGCATATTGACATTTACGTTATCCAGGTCCTGATTTTTAGTTTTCAACGAAAACCTGGATTTGGTGGTCAGGTAGTCAAAATCTACCTCAGCTATGTTCAAAGGGGTGTTTATGATCTCTGCTGAGTCAGGTGTAGCCGCAAGCGTATCTGTCTTCTCAGGAATATGCACTGCCGAAACCGAAACTGTATCCGTGCCCGTATCTGTGGTTTTCTTGGAAATACGCTGTTTGTGACAGGACGAAAGCCCCAATAACCCCATGGCCAGAAGCCATATCCATTGTTTATTGTTCATGTAATGTTCCGGTTGCGATTTTTTTGTCTAAAAGTTCGGTTGTTTCTCCCATCTTTCGGGCCCTTTTCCACTGGGCCATTGCATTTTCACGTTCACCTAACTTAAACAAAACATCACCATAGTGTTCAACAATCGTGCCACTGACGGCCGTGCTGTCTTTCATTGCCATTTCCAGATATTCTTTCGCTTTTTGATAGTCTTTACGGATGTATAAAACCCAGGCATAGGTATCCAGATATGTGGGATTATCTTTATGCTGACTGACCAGTTTTTGGGACATCGAAAGCGCCAGATCGAGTTTTTCCTTTCGGAGGGAAAGAAAATAACTGTAATTGTTGAGTACGTGATCGTTATCAGGATTGGCTTTCAGAGAAAGATCATAGGAAGCGTCGGACCGGGCGTGATCACCCAGGCCGTTGTATGCGTCACCGAGCTGCCCGTAAATAAAGGGTACCATTTCAGTTTTGTCACCAATCAGCTTCAGGCTTTCTTCCAGTGCCGAAATGGACTGCTGAAAGTGTTTTTTCATCAGATGTGCCGTTCCGTTTGAATACCACAGCAGTGCCTGATTGGGGAAAACCTCGAGGGCCTTTTCCGAATGCTCGATCAGGCTGTCGACCTGGTTCAGTTCACCGTCCAGCTGAAGAATAGCTTCCCAAACGGCAAAAACGGAGCCATCAAGCCGGGTAGCACGCACATAGCTATCCCTGGCTTCAGCTTTGTTTCCGGTGCGCATCAGCATATCTGCATAAATGACGTACACCTTCGATTCATTGGGGTGTGTTTCCATCAGCTGCCTGGCAAGGAGCAAGGCATCATTATTGTCCGCGGCGGTTTTCAGCATGGAGAGATATCCCGACAGCACCCTGATCTTCGGATCAGCATCCAGATTGGGATTGGCAAAAACGAGCTTGAGCTCTCTGTTACATTTTTCAATATCACCGTTTTTCCTGTAAATGTCCGCAAGCAAAACATGCGCCTGAGCCTCATCCGGATTAATTTTGAGGGCATCTTCCAAAGGAATCACTGCTTCGGCTGTACGGTCGTTTGCAATCAGCAGTTCGGCAAGTTCCAGCTGGTAGCTCACTTCACCTGGTTCTGAGGCAATTAACTTTTTTGCTTCCTGAAGCGCCTTATCCAGTTTGTTCTGCCTTAGATATAGCTGCTGCTTCTGGCGGGTGATTTCTTCTGTAATACCAATGGATTTTTCCAGCAGATCGTAGGTATTGATGGCCTTTTCAAACTGTTCATTAAAAACATAAACCGCGGCAAGTTCAATACCATACTGGATATTATCAGGACTTTTCTTCAATAGTGATTCATATATCTCGGCTGCCTCCTCATATTTTCTCTTTTTGGCATAGAGTTCTGCAAGCTGCTGAGCATAAAACACATTGTTTTTATCAATGTCATAAGCCTTTTTCGAAGCAGCCAGTGCTGGCTCGGGCTGGTCCAGCTTAATAAGCGCCATAGCCATCAGGTAGTGCCCTGCTGCATCAGAGGGGCTGTCTTTCGCCAGTTTTTCAAAAATGGGCAATGCACGTGCAGGCTCATCCTTCATCATAAACTTCATCCCTTCCGCCGTGAGTGACTCCTCCTCTAAACGGAAACTGGTTGACGGTGCCTTCCCTGCGCTTTGCTCTTTATTTTTATTTCGACGTTGAGCATTCGTAACCTGCGCCGCGCCGGAAATTATGAGAATGGATAAAAGCAGGGTTATTTTCAGAAATTCCGTGCGCATATTATATCAGATTGCCAAGCCAGCCGAATCAATGTAAAGATCAAAGTTATCAAAATTTTCAACGTTGTTGTCAGGCAGAACGTTTGAACAGGCATGATTAGTAACGAGAAAACCGACTTTATCTTGTTCGAATACCTCAATGAACCGAATAAACAGCAATTCCCGTACCTGACGCACCTTGCGCACTAAACACCTCTGCACGGATATTGATGCTGGTCTGCGCGCTGGTATTAAAATACCTGATCCTGGCCCTGCCATCCTTGCCCGTCCGCAGCATGGGAGCCCAGTACACCGTAGAGCGAAAGTCAGGACGGTTATTCAGCTGCATGTTAACTCCATATCTGGGAGCATAAAATTCCCTGGGGGCATCCAGGCCCGGTATTTTGGTGACCAGTACGCCGGGGACAACATCCTGTGAATAATCATAATTCTCATTTCCGCGTTTGGTCAAAACGGAAATAACACCACTTCCTCCCTGGCTCCCGTAAATGGCCGCCGAGGCCCCCTTCAGCACATCTATGGATTCTACATCGTTAACGTTCAGATTCAAAACCGTAGACTTGTCAACCGGTATTCCGTCCAATACAAACTGCGGCTCCCTCTGGCTGCCCCTGATACTTACCGTTGCATTCATACCATAACCGGACACCTGAACACCCGCCACCCGGCCAGCCAGAAGATCCAGCACACTCATGGCTCCTCCTGCAAGCTGAGGTGTTACCTTGACGGATGCATCTGCACGGTTATAAAGTTTACGGCTGTCGCGTTCAACTTCTTTTTTACCCTTGATCGTCACCTCATTCAGCAGCCGTTCGCGGTTCTCCCGTATTTTTCTTTCAATTTCCTGGTACTCACTGGCCTTTGTCAGAAATTCTTTCATCTGTGCTGCTTCCACCGTTACAGGGTAAAACGGTACTTTCAGCAATGTTACCCTTGGCGCGGTAAAAGGAAAAAGATTAAACGACAAATTTTGGCGCCCCCTCTTACTCGTTCCCTGGATACGTACCTGAAGGGAATCGGTGAAGACCAGATTGTAAACCGCAAATTTGCCAGTCTTATCACTTCCCGTGGTCATGAAAGTGTTAAGGCTGTCGTTGGTCAGATAAAATGACAGAGGTATTTCTTCATTTACTTTCCTGTTATTTTTCAGTACTTCACCCTGCAGGGTAAGGCCACGCTCTACAAACCGCTCAGTAGTTGTCAGGGAATCTTTTAGAACGTCTGTCCATTTAAACCGGCTCCATCCGTTAACCATCATTACGTAATCCAGGTAAATCCTCCTTTCCGTATGGCTGGTATCAAAGTAATAAGCAGGTTGTTCAACGGACCCTTTCAGGTCAGAAGAAAGCAGCAGATAAGAGGTTATTGTCTCCCCGTATGGAGGTATCAATATCTGGGCTGCGTCGGTTACCGATACTGACACACTGGCTTCAACCGGCCTGCCCTCACTATCCGTTACCGCAATTTCCACAGCTGTTTCGCTTTTGGGTATGTATGAGGCCCTTTCCGGCGTTATTTTTACGCGAAGGCTTTTGTTGTGGTCTATGAAAACGAGTCTTTCGCAGAGCGGCAATTTATGCTCATCAAAAAGCGTAATGTGCGTGATACCCTCCGGTAGGTCCAGCGTGGGTAAATTCATGATCAGCCCTTTTGAACTGACTTTCCCCTTTGCCGAAAAAACAACGACTCCACGGGAATGACCAACCAGAAACACCTGTTTATCAACCGGTTGCTGTGCCTTGTGATACACCAGAATCCGCATTTTCCCTGTAAAAGTAGTGTTATCAACAATCATTGTGTATCCCGTTTTTTCTACCTCGGGAAAGCTGTAACGCTGATAATCACCGGTGCCCGTCTTTGCGACAACGGTATACCTCACAGAGGCGTCGGGTGTAAAGGAAAACTGTCCCATACCCAAATGGCTGCTTTTAAAGGCCGAAACCGTATCCTTGTTAGCAAGGATAAATCCACTGATGCCTGCGCCCAGGCCATTGGGGCTCGTAGCTTTGAAGGCGACCCTCGTACCTGTTCCATCCACCAGGCGCCCTCCTTCCGGAAAAAACTGAAGATCAACCGGTTGAGCCGCTGCCACGGCGGGTTGCTCCTGGTTATTAAAAAGATAGATATCTTTCTGAAAAAAGAAATCTTCCGAAAAATTCCGCATCCAGTTGGTATAGGCACGCACCGTGTAGGCCCCTGCATTCAGCTTGTCGTTCAGGACAAAGTCGCCGTGGCCGGTTCCTCCAAGAAGCGGTACGCGCCTAAGGCCTACGTTTTTTCCCGTCTGTTGTTCGATCAGATCCACGTACAGCACCTGGCTGGCACTGTCTGCCAGGTGCACGGCTCCCTCTGCCAGATACGCCTTAAACCACAGGGTATCTCCCGAAGCATAGTACGGCTTGTCCAGATGCAGGTATGCCTTTTCCTGGGGATAGGCCATGCGGTACCGAAACAATTTGTCGCTTATCCATTGGCTGAAGTCCTCCTCTGCCATGGTAAAAGCAAGCATGACCATCCCTGTGAAAATGACCAGCAAACGACGCGTCTTTGAAAATAACATAAGTCCTATCCTGAATAACTCTTGTGCAATTTATACTTTTTGACGAAAGATCAAAATTCGGTTACTTGACCAGGATCCACTTAAAGACTGGTAGCAGATTCTCAAACTTGGCAGGGTAGGGCGGTAGTTTTCCAAAATAGCGAAACTTCCTATTTGTCCCTTATATTCGTAACGTTTTCAACATCTGAAAGACGAACACGGTTTTATGTTTCGAATCAGAAATACTTGGATCTTTCATCTTGCGGGCTGGTTGCTGTTTATGAGCCTCCCGCTGACTGTAATGTCCCGTGAGCCCGACGCCCTGGTAAATTTCAGGATACTGACCTCTCCGTGGTTCTGGTTATTTGTTGCCGTTTATGCAGTAATTTTTTACGGAAATACCTTTCTGCTGCTTCCCTATTGTTTTCGGAAACGCCGGTACGAAGTGTATTGCCTGGCTTTTGTTACGCTGTTTGGTCTGATGTTTTACCTGCAACCCTTTGAAAAACTGATATTTGACAAGTTTCATCCGCGCAACGCTATGGAGGAGCAGACAGATAGCCACATACCTCCGCCTCCTACCGGGAACGCGGAATTTTCAGGGAGATTTCCGGAACGCCCGATGCCTCATCCGCACGAGTCCCGGCCCGGTGTGGATTTTGTGAGCCTGGTTCTGTTTCTGATCGTTTGGGTAGCGGCACTTACCATAAAGATATCAGAGCGATGGGCCTTATCCGAAAAGCAGGTGATCTTGTCTGAAGCGGAGAAAGCACAGGCAGAGCTGTCGTTTTTTAAGGCGCAGATCAACCCTCATTTTCTTTTTAATACCCTCAACAATATCTATTCCATGGCCGTAAGCAAGGATGAACTTACAGCACCGAGCATCCTGAAGCTATCACAGCTGATGCGGTATATTACCGAAGAGGCCACGGAAAATTTTGTTGCGCTGGAAGATGAAATAGCCTCTCTGCAAAATTATATTGACCTTCAAAAACTCCGTTTGAATGCCCGGACAAAAGTTGAATTCATAATGACGGGAAGTATGGCCGGCAAAAAAATCGCTCCTTTGATCTTTATGACCTTTGTTGAAAATGCATTCAAATACGGGGTCAGCGGAAACCGGGAAACGGTCATCAAAGTACGGATTGAGAACAAAACCGGGGAGATTTACTTTTTTTGCCAGAATACAGTTTTTAACCGGCAGATGGACCCGGAACGCGCGGGCATCGGCATTGCCAATACCCGCAAACGGCTGGACTATCATTATCCGGGGAAATATTCACTGCTCCTAGACGAAAACGACAATTTGTTCACCGTTCAACTACACCTGATTATATGAATTGTGTCGCCATAGATGATGAGCCACTCGCGCTGGATGTGATCCGGAAATATGTTTCGGAAGTGGAGGGTGTAACGCTCACTGCTACTTTCGACGATGCCATCAGCGGAGCCACATACCTGAAAACAGAGAAAACAGACCTCCTCTTTGTCGATATCAATATGCCGGATATTTCCGGGCTGCAACTTGTGGCAGCCCTTGAAAATAAGCCCATGGTCATTTTTACAACGGCACATAAAAAATACGCTTTTGACGGCTTTGAGCTGGAAGCTGTGGATTATTTATTGAAACCCATTGCTTTTGAACGATTTAAAAAGGCAGTTCAAAAGGCAGAAGCCCTTTATGATCTCAGAAATGAACCGGTTAAAACTGCGGAACCTATCATAGTCCGGTCGGAGTATAAAATGGTCAAGATTAATCCTGAGGATATTGAGTACATAGAAGGCATGGAAGATTATATTAAAATCCATCTTCGGAATACCCATCAGCCCATACTCACCCTGATGTCCCTCAAAGGTTTTCTGGAAAAATTACCAGATGGAGATTTCAGCCGGATACACCGGAGTTACATCGTTCCTAACGCGGGGGTCAGGTCTATATCCAATAAGAAAGTTTTCCTCCAAAACGGGAAAGAGCTGACTATCAGCGACAGCTACCTCGACTTTATCGAAAAGTGGAAAGCTAAATAGAATTCACCCGCCGTTCACCGACACAAACTTCCGGTTCACCGATACATTGGACATGCTCTGCAACAAACCGGCGATTCATTTCGATAGTGTATGTACAAATGCACAATTGAACTGTATATCACATGGAACGCAAAGAATTTTTAAAGAGAGGTTTTTCAGCATTGGGCATCGCAGCGATGGTACCAATCATCGGTTGCTCCAAGGATACTGTGGAGCCGGTAGATACCACAGACACTACCTCCGGCACAACCGGAACAACAACGGGCACAACGACTGGAACCTGCACATCTACGGTTTCGGAAACCGAGGGACCCTTCCCGACCAAATCCCCCGCAAGTTATGTGCTAAACGACATTACGTCGGACCGGCAGGGCAATAAACTCGTGGTCAAGATCACCATCCAGAATAAGACCAACAGCTGCGCGGCATTGGCCGGTGCGCTCGTCGATATCTGGCATTGTGATGCCGCAGGAAACTATTCCGAGTATGGCGGAACCGGCATGCAGGCAACCAACTATACAAACGTACACTTCCTGCGCGGGCGGCAGACAACCGATGCAAACGGGCTGGTCACTTTCACAACGATCTATCCGGGCTGGTACTCGGGCCGCGCGCCGCACATACACGTTCACATTTACAATTCGGCCGGAAAATCTTTGCTGGTTACGCAGATCGCCTTTCCGGAGGCTACCAGTGCGCTGGTGTACGCACAGGGGGTGTATGCATCGCATGGACAAGCAGATACCAAAAATGCAAACGACAATGTTTTTGGCGATGGTGTAAGTACCGAACTTGCCTCCGTAACAGGAACGGTATCTACATCATTCGAACTGACGCATACAATTGTGGTGACTGCGTAGAGGGGTGATGGCTGTTAGCTATCAGCTATTGGCTTTTAGTAACAAATAACCATCTATTCAGAACCAGTTCGGAGGGTTATTTGCCAACGATTCTAGGATACAAGTGACAAAATAACTGTTCCATTCAGACACGACCATATCAACCAACGGCTTATGGCTAACACCCATAAGCCAACAGCAAAAATGCCACGCATCATCCGCCTTTGTTACCGTAAGATCATTGACATTGATTCCAGAAAACCCTGGGACCAGGCGGTGTTCAATGATACACATCTTGAGTTTTATATGCAGGCCCAGCGGTTGGATCAGGAGGGCAGGTTTAAAACATTTCGGGAACTGATTGACAATGTGCCCGATTCTCAACACCTGCATTACCTGACCAGCACGGAAGCAATCGGGTATATCAGGCAATTGAACGACATAGTGCCGGATATTGCCAATGTCAGCGGCAAACTGTGTTTACCTTTCCAGAATTTCAGGTTTGAGATTCTGGATTCGCATACGGAGCAAAAGGAACGCCATAAAATTTCCATCTGGTTTTACAGTGATCCGGTCACCTGGATCGACACCATCGGCGACAAGCTGCTGATCGCATACGGTGACCGGACGCAGGCCCTGGACTCCGGTCAGGAAGTGGAAACAGACCTGATTCCGCTCGTTCCCTACCTGACCATTTCTCATTACACACAAAATAACGGCCAAAGCTGATTCACTTATGCTGACACAAACCGAAGCTCAGATTTACCTTGCAGATCTGCGTGGCGTCACGCGATGGGACGGGGTTCGCAGCCTGCATACGTTCAATTTTAACGGCTATCAATCCGAGGGCAGAGATCCCTTCGGGCAACTGCTCGCTTTTAATGAAGAGACTATCGAAGCCGGAAAATGCCTGGGTATATCCACAGAAAAACCAGTCGACATCCTTCTGATTCCAACGGTGGGCGGCCTGGAACTGACAGACAGCGCTGGGGAGTCGGTATTTGTCGGCGCGGGAGAGACTTTCAGCTTCCTGGCGTTTCCGGAGAGCAATCTGACGGTACATAACCCATACCCATCAGAAACCATTCAGTACCTGCAGATCCGTCTCAGGCCACAGTTTTCTGAAAACGATCTGAACGAACCTCCGTTGAAGTCATTTTCCTTAGCCCAGGAAAACGTGCTGGTTCCGGTATATGACCACTCAGCCGGGAATGCATCCGGTTACATAGGACGATATGGTGGAAGACAGGAAGATGTATTTATGCTAAAGAATTCGGAAACAGGTCTGTTCTGTTATATTATCCAGGGTGCGTTTGAAGTGCAAAACCGGCTATTGGAGAAAGGCGATGCATTATCGCTGAAAAATACTGAGGAAGTGGGGTTTGAGGCGCTGAGTAATGAGGCGATTATTCTCTTGATCGAGGTTGGTCAAGGTTCATAAAGGACGAAGGTAAGTTCAGGGATTTTGTCAAAATGCCTGTCGTATACCCTGACAGGTACCAATGGTCAACGTTACGCACCCTGTCGGGCTTAAATCCCAGCTCCAGCAAATAGTCGACGATGTCCAACTCTTTAATCTGGGCTAATGTCACAAACCCATCATTCCCCCACGCTCTTTCTCTCATGTCCCTTTTGTTTGGTTCGTGACAGCGAAATTAGAGCACTTGAAAATCCGCTACCTATCCTGTGTAATTTCTCCTTAGGATCGTCTGACCACCATTGGCTAGTTTTGAAGTATCAAATTTTCAACCCAAAACGATACGACTATGAACGCGAAAGACCTGGCCAGTGTGTATGATACTATCATGAGTATCCCCGGCATGAATGAGCAAGTGAAAGTAGATTTGAAGATCAGCCGGAAGAATGCATTGCTACTTCACCAGGCAATTCGCCGCGCCGTCAACCAACCTGCCACTGACAGCAATCCTGATCTGATCGACATTGCTACCGCCGAGTCAAAACAGGAGCTTATGAAGATATCTGAAGAATTCTTGCAGCGGACCAACCTAATGGAACTGAATGAGAAGATTTTGAGACTCTAGAATTGTATGTTACACATTCCTCAAAAAAATATCCTAACAAACACCGAGATTCTAATCACCCTAGGTAGTCTTTTCATGAAAATCCCAGTCAATTACTTTGTAACTTACCAAAAAGTTACCAACATCGACGTCAATGAAACCACCTCCTCTAAAGATCTTTGTATCCTATTCAAAGAACGACGATCAAATTCTTTCGTTACTCATTACTTACCTAAATCCCCTGGTCACTAACCAAACTCTCGAAATTTGGTATGATCGGCATGTGAACGGAGGTGATGTATGGCACGAAACTATCGAAAAAGAACTTAACGCAGCTCAGATAATAATATTCATATTAAGTCCTGACCTTTTGAACTCTGCCTATATAAACCAATATGAAATCACTCCTAGCTTCGCACGCTTCAGAAAAAACGAATGTCGGATAGTCCCAATTGTTGCTAGAGAATGTACTATTTCAGGTTCAGTTTTTGACGGTCTTCAGTGTATACCTAGAGGAATGGAGCCGTTAACTTCTTCTCAAAAATCTTTCGATGAACAATTCCGTCAAGTGACAGTCGAACTAGAAAAGACGATTAAAATTGAACAAAAAAGAAATATCTCTTTATTAGAAGAAGAAGTATTATGGCAAACAGCTAGAAAAAAAAATTCAGCAAGAGGGTATAAAGCATATCTTAGAAAATCTCTATTAAAGTATCATATTGACGACGCAATCCGAAATGTTCAGATGACTGAAAAGCGAGATTACGCATTTGAACTCGAGCTATTGCGAGAAAAATCTTCAATCCTTCAAAACGACATCAAATTTCTCAAACAAGAGATACATGACAACATTGGCGGATCTCTGGCCGCACTAAACTGGTATCTTTATGGTATAAATTTCAATGATGCAACTAAAGAGGAGATAAATAATTTGATAAAAAATTTTCATGAAAGTATAAAGGCATTATATGTAGAGGTCAGGAATCTCAGCATGGAAAAACCTGTAATTATAAATATGTTAGACTCAGACTTTAACATTCTAGAGTCAATTGATGAGATTAAAAATCAGCTTAGATTTTCCCACATTGATTTCACCTTCTTAGTTACTGGCGAGGAGCATGTAAGACGTCAAGATATCAGCAAATTCGTCATCCGTTCTATACAAAATCTTGTCATTAATGTCGAACGGCATTCTGGCGCAAAAAAATGCACCGTTACTATCACAGGAAAAAAGAATTTAGTTCAATTACGAGTTGCCGATAATGGAACATCTGGAGAAATAAATAATAAAAATGGTTTTGGCATAAACAGTCTTATTCAGCGAACTCACGCACTAGGAGGAGAAATCGACATACGTTCACAATTGGGACAAGGCAGCGAAGTATTTATTACAATACCCTTCAAAAGTAAAGCACTGCAATCGTTATGGGATAATATTACTTCACGAAGTGTAAAAATCCTTTCCAAAATTTTTAAAGACTACACTTACTAATATCACCACATAAATTCATGAACGCAAGCATAATACGCTTTATAGACACATTCGCAAAAGCAATAAAAGACGATCATGCAGCCGTCTTTGCTGGCGCTGGATTGTCGATTCCAGCGGGATTTGTAAACTGGAGAGAACTTCTGAGGGAAATTGCAGAAGAGCTCAACTTAGATATCAAACGTGAGCACGACTTGGTAGCTATCGCCCAATATCATTTGAATGAGCGAGGGAACAATAGGAGCCGATTAAACCAACTACTTCTCGAAGAGTTTACACACAATGCCGACATTACCAACAATCACAAGATTCTAGCCTCACTTCCAATTCCATGTTTCTGGACCACAAACTATGATAAACTTATTGAACGAGCACTGACCGAAGCAGACAAAATTCCTGATGTCAAAATTACCCAAGATAGTCTATCTACAAACTTAAGAAGAAGAGATGCGGTGGTTTACAAAATGCATGGCGACATATCTATGCCCGAGCACGCTGTAATTACTAAAGATGATTACGAGACTTACAATGAAAAAAGAATGCTTTTTTCAACAGCACTTCAAGGAGACCTTGTTTCCAAAACATTTTTATTTGTTGGTTTCAGCTTTGACGATCCAAATCTAGAATATGTTCTTTCTCGTATACGAGTATTACTTGGAACTAATCAACGAGAGCACTTCTGTTTTTTCAAGAAAGTGTCAAGAGATGATTTCGATACCGACATTGACTATTATTACGCTTGCGTCAAACAGGACCTAAAAGTTAAGGACCTGAGACGATATTCAATTCATGCCTTACTAGTAGACTCTTACTCCTCAATTACGCAAATCTTGGCTGCCATTCAGACAAAGGTCTACCGATCTAACATCTTCATCTCGGGAACGGCGAGTAATTTTAGTCCCAGAGATTTTGACGAATCGATGGACTTCACAAGACATTTATCGCAATCATTAGCTACCCACGGATTTAAGATAATATCTGGCTTTGGACAAAACGTCGGAAGTGCAGTTATTGATGGTGTACTTCAAACAATTTTCTTGGACAAACGACGTCGTATGGATGACAGTTTGACATTGCGTCCTTTTCCGCAAATAGATACCAAAAATAAAGAAGTTACATATAAAAAATACAGAGCGGAAATGGTTAAGCAATCAGGTATTGCCATTTTCATTTTTGGGAATAAAAAACATGGTGACATTACAGTACCTGCAGAAGGAATGCTTGAAGAGTTTGAGGCCGCGCTACTGAATAACGTCATTCCCATTCCAGTAGGCGCCACTGGTTGGGTTAGTGAAGATCTTTGGAATCGTGTCACGCAAAATTTTACTGACTTCTACCCTGATAACCCTGAACTGAGAGAAATCGTATTAACCCTGGGTGAACATGAAGGAGACCTCAAAAAAATGGTTCCAAGAATTCTACGAGCTGTTGAGCTGCTACAAAAACTATTCTTCTAACCGACTCTAGCTAAACTAATTCGCGAGCCAATGGCACTCCACAATCCGAGGGTTTTCACAGCTTCTACGCATAGGATCAATTTCCAAGCTCAGAAACATTGTTTCACAAATTGCTTCACTCTTTAGTTGTTGTCCTGATTCTGTGGATTCTACGTTTTACCTATGAGCGCGAAAGACTTAGCCAGTGTGTATGATACCATCATGAGTATCCCCGGCGTAAACGAGCAAGTGAAAGTAGATTTGAAGATCAGCGGCAAAAGTGCACTACTACTACTTCATCAGGCGATACGCCGTGCTGTTAATTAAGCATCTACAGATGGCAATCCCGATCTAATTGATATCGCTTCGGTTGAAGCTAAACAGGATCTCATGAATATCTCAGAGGAATTCCCGCAACGGACAAATTTGATGGAATTGAATGAGAAAATTAGCCAAACTATCGTACAACTATAACCTATCTACACAAAAATGATCACATAAACCACATTTGTTGAAACGCAGGTCTTTCCAATTCCCTGATTTTATTTTCAAGCCTTTTCAGATCTGAGAATAGTGTATCAAAATTAGATTGTAGCGTGACGAATTTGTCATTAAGACTATTCTTACTACTGTTGAGCATCAATATTATAATGATGATGCCTAAAATCAGGATAACTTCCATTTAGGTTTTAAATTAGTAGAGGTGGTAACAACTGAGCGTAAGCATAGACCTAAAAAGAACTTGATGGACTTGAATTTCCTTATTTTCCAACTGCGCCGGCTCAGTTAGACTTTGCATTAAGATGTTATTTAAGAACGTTAAAATTAGAGGAGAAATAAGATAGACCTCAATTTTTACAACTTCCAGAAACGTCCTTTGTGTAGATTTTCAGGTTGTAAAAATAGAAAGATTATCTCTTACAATTGTATCTTCTGTATAATTATATCTTTAGGTAAGTCGGATGAATTGGGCTCAAAATTGGATCAGGGTATCTGGTGATGATTTGCCGGGCGAGACATTCCCTTTTTGTTTAAGAGAGCTCCTCTTGTGAGGCAAATTATATCAGGTGGGATTTCCGGCCACAAAAAAAGCAGAGACCATTTTCACAGTCTCTGCTTTAAAATAATTGCTGTGTTACCTACAAAACAGCCTCAGCAAGTACAAGTACCTTGTTATTAAGCACTTCCACAACACCACCATCAATGATGAAGGTTTGTTTGGCTGCTCCGGTATCCACCACTACATTGCCTTTCCCTAGCGTGCTGACCAAGGGTGCATGACGGTTCAGTACCTGAAACTGTCCTTCGGTACCCGGTAAGGTAACGGAGGTTGCCTCGCCGTTGTATATCTTTTTGTCGGGTGTTATGATATCTAAATGCATATTCGTTAGCTTTTAGCTGTCACCCAATAGCAGCCGGCTGTGGGGCCAACTCTTACTGTCAACAGTTTACTTTAAACTTATGAACGGTTACTGGCTTCGGAAAGCATTTTCTCTCCTTTTGCCTGCGCATCTTCAATCGTGCCCACCAGGTTGAACGCCATTTCGGGAAGGTGATCGTAAGCACCGTCCATGATCAGGTTAAAACCTTTGATGGTATCATTGATATCTACCAATACCCCTTTCAAACCTGTGAATTGCTCTGCAACAAAGAAAGGTTGTGACAGGAAACGTTCCACACGACGGGCACGTGATACGACGAGCTTGTCTTCTTCTGAAAGCTCTTCCATACCAAGGATCGCGATGATATCCTGTAATTCTTTGTAACGCTGAAGAATATTTTTTACGCGCTGTGCACAGTCGTAATGAGCGCTTCCCAAAGTTTCTGCATTCAGAATCCGGGAAACGGAATCCAAAGGATCCACCGCAGGATAAATACCTTTTTCAGCAACCTTACGGCTAAGTGTCGTAGTGGCGTCAAGGTGGGTAAATGTGGTGGCAGGAGCAGGGTCAGTCAAGTCATCCGCAGGCACGTAAACCGCTTGTACAGAGGTGATAGAGCCCCGTTTGGTAGAGGTGATACGTTCCTGCATCTGGCCCATTTCAGTAGCCAGTGTGGGCTGGTAACCTACCGCCGAAGGCATACGACCCAAAAGGGCGGATACCTCTGAACCTGCTTGTGTAAAGCGGAAAATGTTATCGATAAAGAAAAGGATATCACGTCCCTGGCCTTCACCGTCTCCGTCGCGGAAATATTCAGCAACGGTAAGTCCTGTTAAAGCCACACGTGCACGCGCGCCAGGAGGTTCGTTCATTTGTCCGAAAACGAATGTTGCCTGCGAGTCTTTCAAAGTTTCATAGTCCACTTTGGAAATATCCCAGCCACCTTCTTCCATGCTGTGTTTAAAAGCATCACCATATTTAATGATACCTGCTTCGATCATTTCACGCATCAGGTCATTTCCTTCACGGGTCCGCTCTCCGACACCGGCAAATACAGAAAGACCTGCATAGGCTTTTGCGATGTTGTTGATCAGTTCCTGGATCAATACCGTTTTTCCAACACCGGCACCACCGAACAACCCGATTTTACCTCCTTTTACATAAGGAGCGAGCAAGTCAATTACCTTGATCCCTGTGAAAAGTACTTCGGTAGCGGTTGCCAGTTCTTCGAATTTTGGAGCGGAGCGGTGAATGGATAAGCCGTTTTCGCTTTTATCAACTGGTGCCAGACCGTCGATGGCTTCTCCGATCACATTGAACAAGCGTCCTTTGATTGCTTCTCCGGTTGGTATTTTAATAGGTGAACCAAGCGGAGTCACTTCCAGGCCGCGGTACATACCTTCGGTACTGTCCATCGCGATGGTACGAACTCTGTCCTCGCCCAAGTGCTGCTGACACTCAAGAACTACTCTTTGACCGTTTGATTTGATGACCTCTAATGCATCAAGAATAGCCGGGATGCGCTCGCTGTCTTCAAATGATACGTCTACAACCGGGCCAATTACCTGGGTAATTTTTCCTATGTTTGTCGCGTTTGCCATTATATAATTTTGAATATTTTCAATGAGGTTTTTTTCAGACCGCAAAAGTATGAGATAATTTGGTCTGTACCAATAGTATCTCGCATCATTTATAGGATATTTTTTAGAAAATCACCGGGTTTTTGGAAAATGGGTATAGAAATTTTCAGAACTCGGTTCAAATTTGATTTATGAAGGAACTTTTTTTCTGGAAAGTATGGTCGCCATCGGAAAGGCGGCTGGCAATAACAGTACTGATTATTATCTTACTTTCTTTACTGTTTTTACTTTTAAAAAGTATCAATCCGCTTTCCAATGTCATTCAATGGAATGTACTGAGCGAGTTATCTGAGGTAAGCGCTGTGCCCGACGGCCTTCGGCTTGGCGCCTGGCAGTATGGTGTTTCTGTGCCTGTCCAACTGGTGTCAGAACAATTCATTGCATCGGTAATGCACACCGATCCGTTAACCGTTGATCTCTTTCTGGTGCTGGCGTTGACGGGCCTGTCCCTTGTCCTGGCCGCGTTAACAGCTGTCCCGCGGTTTTGGTACCTGGCCGGTATAATCCTGTTCATCCTTCTTCTGACAGCCTGCCGCCTCGAAATGCTGCATGTATTCGGAGAGGGAAACCGCACCTTTTTCATCATCAGTATACTGTTATACGGAGGCCTGAGCTACTACTTTCACGCCTTCCGGCCCGATTACGGCATGGCGGCCCGGGTGTGGGGCATGCTCGGCGTTTCGGCCATCCTGACCATCACCGCGGCTCTGGGTGCTCAGGCTCCTATGCCCGCCCTTGCGGCCGTTACCTATTCCTTTCCGCTCTGGCTAATCCTCGCTACGCTTTTCCTGCTCATGGTATCTACTGAAATAATGGCAGGGCTGGTATGGTTAAGTTCCAGTGAATCCGTTGGGAAGGGGAGGGGCGGTCTTATGAATTTCATTGTGATCAGCGTTTTATACCTTTTATATCTGCTGTTGTTCTATCTGAAAAACACACGCCGGATCGACTGGGACCTGACCCTCCTCAATCCGGTGTACTTTATGATCGTCGGTGCGGTTACAGGCCTGTGGGGCTTTCGCCGCCGGGCAGACTCTACCGAAGGGGTATTGCCATTCAGGTCGTCGGGTTTCTGGCTTTACAGCGGCCTGATGATCATCACCGCTGCATTCGCCGGACTATCCATGGGCATGGCCAATGATCCCCTGCTGGAGGTACTGGAAGATGTGACCGTGCAAGGCCAGCTTGCCATGAGTGTCCTGTTTTTCTTTTATGTGCTGGTCAACTTCTATCCCCTTTTCAAACAAGGGCTTGCGGTACACAAGGTATTGTACAAACCCTTACGTTTCGGACTTACCCAAACCCGCCTTTTCGGCTTCGCCGGGGTTGTAATCCTATTCTCCATTCAAAGGCTGTTTCCGTTTTACCAGGGAATGGCGGGGTATTTCAACGGGCTGGGCGATTTACATACACAAACCCGGGAGCTTACCCTGGCCGAGCAATATTATAAACTGGCGCTGCAGCAGGAATTCCAGAACCACAAATCCAACTATGCACTGGCGTCGCTGGCACTGCAGCAGGGCGACCGCAACGCCGCTGCGTTTTATTTCCGCCAGGCCCTGCTTAAAAATCCCTCCCCACAGGCCTATGCCGGGCTGAGTACCGTACTGATCGATGAAAATCTGTTTTTTGATGCCATATTTAGTTTGAAAGAAGGTATCAGTAAATTTCCGGAAAGCGGGGAACTGCTGAATAATCTGGGCATGCTGTATTCTAAAACCAATGTGGCAGATTCCGCCTATTATTTCCTCGAAAAAGCTGAAAAAGAAACCTCAAGAACCGATGTTCCTGCCACCAACCTTCTTTTTGTTCTGGCCAAAAGTGCTGATTCCGCGCTGCTTGATTCTCTTTCCCGAGACAACAAAACATTCAACTCCATTTCATGGCAGGCCAATTCACTGGCTGTCAGAAATCTGAGACAGGATTTCTCTGCTTCTGCTTTTGACGCTACATCCATACCGCACGACTCCCTGCTGAGTGCTTCATCCTTCGCATACCTGGTCAATTATGCAATCAACCAAGCCCGGAACGACAGCATGCCCGCCACGCTGTTGCCAAAGCTTTCTGTAACCAATCCCGTTTTGTCGCAGGACCTTACTCTTGCCGGGTTATATTCCGGTTTCTACAGCGGGGATAAACTCAAGGCATTGGAAACCCTGCAGGCCTGGGCAGAAGAGGAAGGTCCCAGGCAACAGTTATATAGGAAAATACTCGGCCACTGGTTTTTACAGCTCGGTTTGTACGACAAGGCAATAGAACAGCTTTCTGATGTGGAAGGTATCGAAGGAACCATCGGGATGGCCGTTGCCAACGCGTTGTCCGGTAACCAGGCCGTGGCGACTGTACTGCTGGATAAAATGCTGGAATCGGAAAAAAATCCTGCTGTACAGCTGCTTAAAGAAACTCTTGCGACGGGAGCCCGTCCCAGGTCTCCTTTGGATTCACTACTGGCAGCCGCAGAAAAATCCCCGTCTGAGCGGAATTATATAAAAGCCGTGAAGGCGAACCCGTTTGATGAAACCGTTGTCGCCAAAACCTCGGAATGGTACCGGCAAAAAAAACAAACTGCCAAAGCCTATCAGATTGTTGTGAATGCGCTCCGGCTCAAGGAATATGCACCGCTCATCTGGGAACAATATGCACTTTTGAGCTTGGAACAGGGGCTTTTGACGCAGGCTTCGGAAGCGGAAGCAAAAGTGAAACAACTGGCGGAGCCCGCCGTATATCAGCAATTTATGAGCCGCTATCAGCCTATGCGTGCTCTCATCGAAAAACAAAGGGCAGAGTTTCAATGATTTTTTATTTTCGGGTGTGTTTTCCTGAATACCTTTAAACAAACCACGCAACGAAATGAATGTAATCTGGAAAACCGGAACCTGGCCACAAGAATACCGGATATTCCGGGATAAGGTGATCACCGGGATACTCAAAAAGAATACCTGGAAGGCGCAGGCTTATGGCGAGTTCAATGGCGCAATGTTACGTTTCAGATCCGAAGGTTTCTGGAAAAACAAGACCATCATATCCGACATTGAGGGCACAAAGGACCTTGGTAACATTGAATATGACAGCTGGAAAGCATCCGGAAAGGTAACATTCATGGACGAAACCTATGAATGGAAATATGACTCCTGGAAAGGCAATAAATGGAGCATCGGCAATAAAAACGGTTCGGCAAATTATACCGTAACCAATTTCTGGAAAGGAGAGGGAACCATCGAATTTGAGGATATTCCGCCAGCCGTGGTACTAACCGGATTATTTATTGACGACCACTTTAGAGCCTTAAGCGCAGCAGTATAAAAGTAAATTCATAGAAGCTGTATTTAAGTTTTAGAAATCTATTACCCATGAAGATTATTGAAACAACCGATATATCCAAGCGTTATGTAATGGGTTCCGAAGTGATTCAGGCACTCAAGTCGGTGACGATATCCGTCAATAAAGGAGAATACGTTGCCTTTATGGGGCCGTCCGGTTCGGGAAAATCCACACTGATGAACATTATCGGATGTCTGGATACACCCACCAACGGCCGGTATATCCTTAATAATAAAGATGTAAGCGACATGACAGAAAGCGAACTGGCCGAGATCCGGAACAAGGAAATCGGTTTTGTTTTTCAGACCTTCAACTTACTTCCCCGCATGTCTTCCCTGGATAATGTAGCGCTACCCCTGATATACGCAGGGCTCAATAAAGCCGACAGGACCGAAAAAGCAATGCTTTCGCTAAAAAATGTGGGTCTTGAAAACCGTGCCGGACATAAGCCCAACGAACTTTCGGGCGGTCAGCGGCAGCGTGTTGCCATTGCCCGGGCACTGGTAAACGATCCGAGCATACTCCTTGCGGATGAGCCCACCGGTAATCTTGACAGCAAAACATCCTACGAAATCATGGACCTCTTTGACCAGCTTTACAGCAAGGGAAATACCATTGTGATGGTTACGCACGAAGAGGACATTGCACATTATGCCCACCGCATTGTTCGGCTAAGGGACGGGCTGGTTGAATCGGACACGATTAACCCTAACCCTACCAAGGTCACCGCGATGGTGTAGTACAACATCCTTTTTTTAAATTTATTAACCAAAACAAATAACCTTCTACCTTTGTTATGACAAACTAATCAGGCACCAAAATATTCATGATAGATTAGGATCCGGATGAATTAGCTGATAAACAGTAATTTATTCGGATTATTTTTAGTTAATACCTTATGAAAATCGATTTTAAAGACATCATATTATTCGAAAACGAGGACTTTCTACTCGTTAACAAACCGCCGCACCTCGCCACGCTTGACGAACGTACCGCCGACCGCGGAGGAAGCTTACTGCGCCTTGCAAAAGAATTCAACCCCGAACTGCAAGCCGCACACCGGCTCGACAAAGAGACTTCCGGTGTACTGGCATTTGCCAAAAATCCGGCCGCATACCGGCATCTGGCCATGCAGTTTGAGCATAGGGAGGTAACCAAGCGTTACCATGCCGTTGCCACGGGTATACATGATCTGGATGGTATTTCAGTGTATCTGCCCATACTTCCCCTCAAAAACGGAACAGCTGTGAAGATAGACCGGGCCGAAGGAAAGGTCGCAGAAACGATTTTTAATACGATAAAAGTTTATCGGGGCTACACCTTGGTGGAATGCATCCCGGTAACAGGCAGAATGCACCAGATCAGAATACACTTGTCGTGCCTGAAAGCACCCATTGTTTGTGATCCCCAGTATGGCGGCGAACCGATTTATTTATCCAGCCTGAAAAAGAAATTCAATCTTAAAAAAGATACCGAGGAGCAGCCGTTGATACAGCGTGTTGCACTTCATGCACATTCGCTTTCGTTTTCGCTCATGGATGAGGAAAAAGTACGCATTGTTGCGCCTTACCCTAAAGATTTTGAGGTTTTGGTTAAACAGCTTGATAAATTTGGTGTATAAACACAAAAAACATAATCATTAGCCTTACCATGAAAACAGTATTATCCTCCCTGCTTTTGCTGATCCTCTGTTCACAGCTGTTATTTGCGCAGGACGTCCGCAAGCCCGACGTCATTCTGCTGCGGGATAACACCAAACTTGAGGTAATCATCCAGGAAGTGGATGACCAGAAAATCAAGTATAAAAAACTGAGTAATCCCGACGGTCCCGTTTTCACGATAAAAAAATCGGATATCACGTCTATTATGTACAGCAACGGAGAAACCGAGATCATGGAGGCGACCATAGAAGTGCCCAATTATTATTCTCCATCGGCCCAAACCCCGCACAAGAACGAAAGATACGAGGCAAGAGCACCCAGGAACCAGTTTGAGCAGGAGATACAAACAGCTGATGCTGAAAGGCTTCGTATGATGTTTACACATTACAAGTCCAAGTCCAGGCAGGGGCTGACGTTAGCCATTGGCGGGATGTCTGCCGGGATCATTGCCATGGGAATAGGCGTCGGTATTATCGCAAATGCGGTTGATTCGCAGGGTTACTACAAGAGTCAACAGGACGAGCAAAGGGCAAAAACAGGAGCTTATCTGGTACTTGGCGGGTTTGCCGGAGCTGCCACATTTGGCACCATTGGTTTTGTGCGGGCCGGGAAAAACAACTCAAAGGCTGGCAAGGCAAAACGGGAACTTACCCGAAGAAACGAGCCCCTCAAGGTGTCCTTTTCGCCTGGTTTCGACTTGCAGCATAAAGCCGGTTACATCGGGCTGAGCATGTCCTTTTAAAATGTTGTCTGGTAAAAAGGCATATAAAAAACCCCGCCGAGTGTGCCTCAGCGGGGTTTTTTACTTTGTTCCAAACTATTTTTTAGAACTTGAAGGTTATACCCACTTTAAGTGGTACAAATGATCTGTTTCCTCCACCAAGTTCAGCAAATACGGCTGTGGTTGGTTTGAAATAATAACGGGCACCTGCAAAAACCCCTACTGTAACACCGCTACCGTAATTGTTTTCGTAGATACCGCTGTAACCACCGGGAGCACTGTAGTTGGCAATGGTATATCCCAATACCGGGCCAGCATAAAGATCCAGCTTGTCCATTGTCAAAAAATGTTTCCCAAAATGATATGATCCACGGGCAGCAACTGTGAAGAAATTATATCTCCAATTGTACCCAAAATATCCGTATTTCCAAGTCACGAAATCCGCCTGGGCACCCACGCTGATAAAATCGTGAATTCCTTGTTCATATGACGCTCCTAGACCAATACCTCCACCGAAACCATCGCCACCGCCGAGGTTAAGGCCAACATTTACCAATTTGTCTCCTTTTTCAAACTGAGCAAAAGCTTTTCCGGAAGTAAACCCAAGAATAGCAGCTACAAAAAGCATTAAGAAAATCTTTTTCATCGTAATAGACTGTTTATTGTTTAGATATGGCACAAAATAAGTGTTTTATTCAATTGCTTCAAAACCCTTGCCAGCAGAACTTATCCAATGGAAAAAAAAGCCGGACGATTTGCCTTTCCTATCTATCATCCGCCTTTTTTCCTAGATACCTGCCTTAAGTTTGTCCTTAAAAACTTTCTTAAATTTATCCAGTTTGGGGGCTATCACAAACGCACAATACCCCTGGTCAGGATTCTTGGCGAAATAATTCTGGTGATAGTCTTCCGCTGGGTAAAACGTAGGAGCCTTGGTAATTTCTGTAACAATAGGTTTTGCATAGGCCCCGGATTTATCCAGTTCGGCCTTCGCAGTTTCGGCGAAATTCTTCTGCTCATCATTGTAGTAATAAATTACAGAGCGGTACTGCGTCCCTACATCGTTACCCTGGCGGTTCAGGGAGGTGGGGTCGTGGCTGCGGAAAAATGCTTCCAGTAGATCGGCATAACTGATTACTTTGGGGTCGTAGGTGATCTGCGCACATTCTGCATGCCCGGTATTTCCGGTACATACTTCTTTATACGTAGGATTTGGATTCTGCCCTCCGGCATACCCGGAAACCACTTTTTTCACCCCGTTGAGGGATTCAAAAACGGCTTCAGTGCACCAGAAACACCCCGTCCCGAAGGTAGCCACCTCGGTATTGGCCGTGTCAACATTGGTTTCGTCCATCACAGCGGTTTCTTTGTTCATCTTTTTTGTCCTTTTTTTATCAGATTGAGCACAGGATATGGCAACGATACCGCACAATAAAATGAATGTGAAGAATGGAATGGTTGTTCTCAGCATAATGACAGGATTACGGTACTAGCTTTTCAAACATACGAATCAGAAAGAAAGTTTATTCTCTAATATCATTGAATATTTACGAAATTTGACCTTGAAAAGATTTAAAATCCATTGAGAAAATCTCTGAAAGGCAGATAACGGCTCCACATGACATACCTTCATTTCAAAGCACTTCATATCATTTTTGTAGTAAGCTGGTTTGCAGGGCTTTTCTACATGCCCAGGTTATTTGTGTATCATACCGAAGCGCGGGAAAAACCTTCGCCCGAGAAAGAGATACTTTTTGCCCAGTTTATCAAAATGGAGAAGTTGCTCTGGAATGCCATCATGACCCCCGCCTGCTGGCTTGCGCTGATCTTTGGCTCAGTGATGTTATACCTTTCTCCCGCCTGGCTTGAGCAGGATTGGATGCGCCTGAAATTACTTTTCGTATTGGGCTTGCTGGCTTATCATTCTTATACCCGGAAAATACTGCTGGAAATAAGGCAGGAAAAATTCAGGTATACCTCGGCTCAGCTAAGGCTCTACAACGAAATTGCTACCATTTTTTTGTTCTCGATCGTATTTCTGGTTGTACTCAAAAACACGGTTGATTGGTTATGGGGTGTTCTTGGACTGGTTATTTTTGCTATTGTCATCATGGCAGCGGTACGGGTTGTGAAAGGTTTGAGAGAGAAAACAAAAGACAACAGCGTATAACTTTCTGATTGTAAACCGTGTCTGTAAATTAAATTTCAAAAAAAAGCTATAAAGATAATTCTATTACGTCCTCCTGGCTGGTGGCTGCTGGTTGAGTACTACCGTGAAGCGATTGGATTGTTCATACCCCCATTTTTCCCTTTCAAGGTATTTGTCCATTAACCAGCAAATACTTCTAGTTACTGAAAATCAACGAATTAAACAACATAATACCATATTAACCGGTACCCTGGTATTTATACAGCTCCAGGCACGTTTATTTTCCATCTGTTTCAGTACTGAAAAACCCTGATAACCCACCCCCGGTAAAGTATAAAAATAACGCCCCAAAATGATATGTGTGGGCGCTGATGGTATTTACATATTCCAAAAAAATAGTGAGATTAGGGTAATCATATAAAATTTATTCGTAGCGAGAAATGAGTTTTCTTCCTGTTCCAGACAATGAAGCTGAAAGAATTAGAGCGCTGAGGAGTTATCAGATACTTGATACCCAAAGCGAAGAGGAGTTTGACAGGCTCACGGAACTTGCATCTCTGATATGCGACGTGCCCATCTCACTGGTCACTTTTATTGATAACGACCGGCAGTGGATCAAGTCCAGACGAGGCCTTGACATCTCGGAAACAACCCGGGAAGTCTCCTTTTGTCAGTATGCCATTATGGATAAAACCATTTTTGAAATACCGGACACTACCACGGATGAAAGATTCAAAGAAAATGTATTCGTAACCCAAAGTCCGTACATCCGATTTTACGCCGGTTTCCCGCTTATTGACCCCAACGGATACCCCCTGGGTACGCTTTGCGTGCTGGATAATCATGCAAAAAAGCTGAATGAAAGCCAGAAAAAGGCGTTGACATTACTGGCAGATCAGGTAACAAAGCTCATAGTCGATCAAAGAAAAAGGCAGGAACTCCGAAATTTTGACAAACTCTTTCAATTATCAGGCGACCTCATCTGCATTGCGGGAACAAATGGTTATTTCCAGGAGATAAATCCGGCCTTCGGCCAGTTGCTGGGATGGGATGAATCCTTTCTTCTGGAAACATCTTTTTTTGATCTGACTCACCCAGACGATCTTGCAAAAACACGTGCTGAAATAGCCAAACTTACTTCTGGAGAAGCTACCGCCAGCTTTGTGCACCGGTTCAGGAAAAAAGACGGAGGCTATCTGTTTTTGCAATGGACGGCTACCCCGGAATCTGTGACGGGGAATATATTTGCCGTTGCGCGGGATATTACGGCAGAGAAAGAAAAAGAAGAAAAGATAAGGGCCAGTGAGGATAATTTCAGATCGTTTTTCGAGAACTCCCAGGGTCTGATGTGTACCCACGACCTTGAGGGGAAATTCCTGACAGTGAATGCTGCCGGCGCCGAACTGCTGGGTTATTCTGTCCCGGAGGTTTTGCAACTAAGTTTGTACGATCTCATTCCTGTAAAGCACCACCCGATGCTGAAACGCTATCTCGAGGAAATAAAGAAAACTGGCAGATCCAACGGATTGATGACAACACGGCATAAACAGGGGGGGTACCTGATCTGGAGCTATCACAATATTCTTGTGAAGAATCAGGATGGGGTAGATTATGTTGTCGGCAATTCCATTGATGTGACAGAAAGCCATCAGATGGCTAAAAATCTGCAACGGATACAGGAAATGCTGCTGCAGACCAATCGCATGGCGCGTGTGGGCGGCTGGGAATATGATCTGACCAAGGACAAGGTATACTGGTCGGAAGTGACGCGGGAGATCCATCAGGTGAGCCCCGATTATGAGCCCGGTGTTGCAGATAGTTTCAGCTTTTATAAAGAAGGTGAAAGCCAGAATAAACTGGCCAAGGCCTCTCAAAAAGCCATGACTGATGGCACAAGTTATGACCTCGAACTGGAACTCACCACCGCACAAGGAAATGAACTGTGGGTACGTGCAATAGGCTATGCTGAATTTGAAAATGGAAGTTGTAAAAGGTTATACGGTGCCATTCAGGATATTGATGAAAAGAAAAGGGCGGAACTTGAAATTGTCAATTCCAGAAAACTGCTCGATGATGTACTGAATGCTGCATATGAAGTAAGTATCATTGCAACGGATGTGAATGGAATAATTACCGTTTTTAATAAAGGTGCCGAAAAATTACTGGGGTACTCGGGCAAAGAACTGATAGGAAAATATACTCCCATTATTATCCATCTGGAACAAGAGTTGCTGGCCGTAGAAAATGAATTAACGAAGGAATACGGCGTCCCGATCCGCGGCTTCCAGACTTTTGTATATAGGGCAGAGCTGGAAGGTTCTGATGTACGGGAATGGACGTATAAAACAAAAGCAGGATCATTTATCCCTGTTTCCCTCCTAGTTACTACCATCCGAGACTATCAGAATCAAATCATAGGGTACCTGGGCGTAGCAACAGATTTGTCGGCCAGAAAAAAAGCGGAGCGCGAATTATTCATGGAGAGAGCCCGGCTGCTGGCATTTGTGGAACATGCCCCGGCCGCGGTTGCCATGTTCGACAGAGATATCAGATACCTTGCCGTGAGCCATAAATGGCTGGAAGAGTACCGGCTAACTGACAGAAATATCATTGGAATGACCCATTACGAAGTATTCCCCAACATAGGTCAGGAGTGGAAAGATATCCACCAGCAATGCCTGCAAGGGGCCATCCTGATGCGGGAAGAGGAGCGCTGGCGTCCTCCAGGATGGAACCACGACCAGTTTCTGAAATGGGAGGTAAGGCCGTGGTATCAGTTTGATGGTACCGTAGGAGGAATCATGATGTTTACGCAGGATGTTACCGAAATCGTCGTCAGCCGCGAAGAGTTAAAACAAGCCAAAATCCTGTCGGAACAAGCCAGTATGGCAAAGTCTGAGTTTCTGGCAAATATGAGCCACGAAATAAGAACGCCACTGAACGGGATAATAGGATTCACAGACCTTGTTCTGAAGACAAAAATGACCGATACCCAGAAGCAGTATCTGGGCATTGTGAACCAGTCTGCCAATGCACTGCTGAGTATTATTAACGATATCCTTGACTTTTCCAAAATTGAGGCGGGTAAACTGGAACTGGAAATAGATAAAAGCGACATCTACGAGATCGCATCTCAGTCGTCGGATATCATTTCATTCCCTATACAGAGCAAAGGTTTAGAAATGCTTTTGAATATCCCGGTAGACCTGCCCCGCTTTGTGTGGGTAGATGAAATCCGGCTCAAACAGGTATTGATCAATTTGCTCAGCAATGCCTCCAAGTTTACCGAAACGGGTGAAATTGAGCTGAAAATAGAAGTACTTAAATACGATCCATCAGCAAGTGATGACATTACCTGCCGCTTCGAGGTCCGGGATACGGGCATTGGTATAAGAGAAGAAAAACAGGCCAAGATTTTCGAAGCATTTTTGCAGGAGGATAGCTCCACAACCAAAAAATACGGAGGAACAGGATTGGGACTTACAATCTCTAATAAGCTGTTAGGAATGATGGGGAGCCACCTGCAGCTGATCAGCACGCAGGGAGTAGGCAGTACTTTCTTTTTTGATCTTACGATGCGATCGGAGCCCGGAGAACCGATTGTCTGGGAAAATGCGGAGGCCGTTAAGAAGGTGCTTATTGTTGACGACAACGATAACAACAGGATGATTCTTGAAAAGATGCTTCAGCTATTGAAAATAGAATCCGATCAATCCAAAAATGGTTTTGAAGCCCTCAATGCCCTGGTTTCGGGTGCAAAATATGACGCCATCCTGATTGATTATCACATGCCGTTTATGGATGGCCTGGAGACCATCCGGCAAATACGAGAGAGTTTTACATTAGGGCCGGAGCAACTTCCTATCGTACTACTGAATAGTTCGGCAGACGATTCGCGGGTTTTGAAAGCTTGTGAAGAATTTAAGGTGAATTACAGGCTTATGAAGCCTGTAAAACTTACTGATATTTCTTTGTGTCTTACCAGGCTTGCCCAGAAAGAAAAGGAAGAAGGAGACAACGAAACACTCCTGGCACTTGATAACCACGGAGTAAATGCGGAAAGGATTACTGTGCTCATTGCAGAGGACAACCCGGTCAATATGTTTCTTGCCAAAACCATTATCGGAAAAATTGCGCCTAATGCTGTCATATTGGAAGCAGAAAATGGGGTGGAAGCTGCTGAGTTTTGCAGGAAACAATTACCCGATATCATTTTTATGGACGTGCAAATGCCAGAAATGAATGGTTATGAGGCAACCGCTGCCATCAGAAATCTGGCGGGAGCGGAACAGATTCCGGTGATTGCGCTGACCGCCGGAAATGTAAAAGGAGAAAGGGACAAGTGCCTGGAGGCTGGTATGAATGATTTCATTTCCAAGCCTTTTGTTGAGGAGGCCATTTGGCAGGTTTTCAATAAATTTCCTGGCCTGCTGAAAACAACCTCACCGCAGGATAAAACTTTCACCCAAAGTCCGTTGACCGATATGCACATAGACGTGGACAGGCTGAAAGATACCTACATGAACGACGAAGAATTTATTACCGAATTTCTGGCTCTGACCAGAGAAACGCTTTACAAGAGTATGTCGGAATTGAAAGCGTATCATCAACAGAAAGACCTTAAAAATATCAAAGCAACAGGGCACAAACTGAAAGGCGCTGCATCTGCAGCCTTCTTGTCGGAGGTAACACGTATTGCAGACAAGCTGGAACATCTGGATTTTTTAGATCAGCCATATATTACCTTGCTGCTCAGTGACCTGGAAAATGAAATAACTTATCTGCTTCCGGCTCTCCATTCTCCCAGGTTGAAATAACCCGGGACGCCCCCAGGACAATATTCCCGCTGGTGTTCCTTGTTGCCACAGATCCGTCTTCTTTTTTGCCAAACGGTTTTTGCTCTGGAGTATCCGCTGAAAATTCCGCTAAACTTAATTTACTTTTGATTTGATTTTCTAAAATGCATTTTCCTATATTTGTAACATCGTACATCGGTTATTATTCTCCGAGCAAAAAATGACTTATTCCTTAAATACTATATGGTGGTGGCGTGCACGTCTTAGCAAGATGGACGAGTAAGCTATTGCATGGTATAAATAAAATATACTTTCCAAACGGCTCGCTGTTCATCTGACAGCGAGCCGTTTTTTGTTTTTAACATCATTCATTCCAGAATTAAAATGAGTATTCCGACGCACAATTATTCTATAACAACTGCTTACAAGAAGTTACTTGCTGATACGCTGACGCCCGTTTCCATCTATTTAAAGCTTCGGGACCGCTTTGTCAATACCATCCTTCTCGAAAGTTCTGATTATCATGGAAATGAAAACTCTTTTACCTATATCTGCTGTGATCCGGTTGCTTATTTCAAATTAAACAACAGCCAGGTAACAGAGCTGTTTCCCGACGGAAACCAGGAAACCTATCATTTACCCAACCCAAAAGATGCCGTCAAGGCTCTTTACCGGTTTGCCGGTAGTTTTTCTTCCGAAAAAAGTACTTTTCCGTTTATTACAAACGGCTTGTTCGGGCACATGACCTATGACGCCGTAACCTACTTTGAAGACATTACCATTCAGCCAGCCAGCCCGGAAACCGAAATTGACCAGATTTTTTACCAGGTATACCGTTATGTGATCGCGATCAACCATTTTAAAAATGAGCTGTATATTTTTGAGCATCAGTATGGTGACTCACCTCGTGAAAGCGGGCTGGAACAAATTGAAATACTGATCAAAAACCGCAATTTCCCTCAATATGATTTTAAAATAACGTCCGAGGAAACCTCTAACGTTACCGATGATGAAATGCGGAAAGTGATCAGGCAGGGTATTGATCATTGCCTGCGCGGGGATGTTTTCCAGATCGTTCCATCACGCCGTTTCAGCAGGAATTTTCAAGGGGATGAGTTCAACGTATACCGTGCACTGAGGTCCATTAATCCTTCCCCCTATCTGTTTTATTTCGATTACGGCAATTACAAGATCTTTGGCTCTTCTCCTGAAAAACAAATATTTATCAAGGACGGCCAGGCCGAAATCCACCCGATTGCAGGAACATTCCGCAGAACAGGTGATGACCAGGCGGATGCCATAGCGGCACAAAACCTGTTGAATGATCCAAAGGAAACCGCCGAACATGTCATGCTCGTAGACCTGGCCCGTAACGACCTCAGCAGAAGCTGTGACGCCGTGAAGGTGACCAATTATAAGGAGGTACAATACTATTCACACGTTATACACCTGGTTTCCAAGGTAGTAGGTAAAATGAATGAAGGTGTTAACCCACTGCAACTGGTTGCCGACACCTTCCCGGCAGGAACACTTTCGGGCGCACCCAAGCACAACGCAATGAAATTGATTGATCAGATGGAAAACAGCAACCGGAGCATTTATGGCGGCGCAATCGGATTCATGGATTTTAACGGGGACTTTAACCATGCCATTGCCATACGTACTTTTCTGAGCAAGGACAACACCTTGTTTTACCGCGCCGGAATGGGTGTGGTGGCCAAATCAGTCGTAGAAAGCGAGCTTCAGGAAATAAACAGCAAACTGGCCGCATTGAGAAAAGCACTTGACTTTGCCGAAGAAATCTAGTACGTAGCAACAATGGGTACTCTGCCGCATCGAACAAAGAAATTATGTCACAAATAAAAATATACGGGCTTAAAACACATCTGAAACCTAAACGGGAGCACCTCTCAGAAGTGCTGCATGCGTGTGTCGTAGAGGCGTTTGTATATCCCCGGAACAAACGTGCGCATCGCTTTTTTTATCTTGATAAGAACGATTTTTTCTATCCAGAAGGCAGAAGCAGCCAATACACCATTATAGAAATCTCATTGTTTGAAGGCCGGTCCATAGAATCAAAAAAGCATTTATACCGTTTGGTTTTTGAACGGTTTGAAAAGGAGCTGGGTATTTCACCCAATGATATCGAAATAACCCTGACAGAAACCCCATTGCATCATTGGGGCATACGTGGGAAACCTGCTGATGAACTGGTCCTGGATTACAAAGTTGATATCTAGATTTTCCCATAAAATTATTGCCATAAAAACCTATTCATTAAATCACTTCAAAACGGCCAAAAGCTTGTACCGACAGAAGCCCATCGTTATATCATTATGAAAATTCTTGTTCTGGACAATTACGATTCCTTCACTTACAATCTGGTTTATATCCTGCGTGAACTGCACGGGCAGGTGGATATTTTCCGCAATGATAAAATTGCCCTGGAAGAGGTGGGTAGGTACGATAAAATTTTGCTCTCACCGGGTCCGGGAATTCCTTCCGAGGCAGGCATCATGCATGCGGTGATAAAAGAGTACGGTCCATCCAAAAGCATACTGGGTGTTTGCCTGGGACATCAGGGTATCGGAGAAGTATTTGGTGCATCTCTTGAAAACATGACGGATGTGCTTCATGGTATCAGCGACACGGCCTTTATTACCGACCCTACAGACAGGCTCTTCAAAAATATCCCGGGACAGATAAAGGTAGGGCGCTACCATTCCTGGACGGTCGTGCCTGAGTCCTTTCCGGATCATTTAAAAATTACAGCTGTTGATGAACAACAGAGAGTCATGGCGCTTTCCCATGCTTCCTACGACGTAAAAGGGGTGCAGTTTCACCCGGAGTCGGTACTGACGGAGTACGGTAAAGAAATGCTGGAGAACTGGCTGAGTATTTAAGACCGCATACCGTGTTATTTTCCACCCTAACGCTCGTCTCATAATTTCAGAATAAGCAATATCACACCATGAAAAAAATACTGAATGAGCTTTTCGAATACAAAATTTTAAGCAAAGCTCAGGCAAAAGAAATTCTGATTGGCATAAGTACCGGCATGTACAGTAATTCGGAAATTGCAGCATTTCTGACCATCTATGCCATGCGCAGCATTACGGTTGAAGAACTGGAGGGTTTCAGGGACGGCTTGCTGGAACTCTGTCTGAAGGTTGATTTATCCGCCTATGACCCCATTGATGTGTGCGGTACCGGAGGAGACGGAAAAGATACTTTCAACATATCAACCTTATCCTGCTTCGTCATAGCAGGTGCCGGTCAGCGGGTAGCCAAGCATGGCAACCATGGGGTATCTTCCCATTGCGGCTCTTCCACTGTTCTGGAATACCTGGGAGCGCGGTTCACAAATGATAAAAATGTCCTGGAAAGACAGATAGCCGAAGCGGGTGTTTGTTTCCTGCATGCCCCGTTGTTTCACCCGGCCATGAAAAATGTTGCACCCGTCCGTAAGGAGTTAGGCGTCAAAACTTTCTTCAACATGCTGGGCCCAATGGTGAATCCGACCTCTCCCAAAAAACAGCTGGTGGGTGTTTTCAGTCTTGAATTAGCCCGCCTTTTTGCTTATCTTTACCAACAAACAGACAAGCAGTTTTTAGTTCTTCACGCATTAGACGGCTATGACGAAGTGTCACTAACAGGTTCTTTTAAAGTCATCTCCGCTCATAGCGAGCAGGTTTTGTCTCCATCTGATCTGGGATTATCCACCCTACATGCCCGCGATTTAAGCGGAGGGGTAACGGTTGAAGATTCTGCCCGGATTTTCATGAATGTGCTGAACGACGAAGCCACACCAGCCCAAAAACAAGCCGTGCTGGCCAATGCAGCCATGGCTTTGTATTGTGCCAACCCAGGTCTATCCCTTCCGGATGCGGTGGCTATGGCGCGGGAATCCATAGAAAGTAAAAAGGCGCTGAAAAGTTTTAAAAAACTCCTGGAAGTATGATAACAAGCCTGGATCAGCTGGATATGAACAAGACCTACAGCTACGCAGACTATCTGAAGTGGGCGTTTGAAGAGCGTGTGGAGCTCATCAAGGGCAGGCTGTTCAGAATGTCACCTGCACCAGCCCGGCGGCACCAGCGTATTTCCAGCGTTTTTCAAGGTGAGTTATATAAATTTCTGGACAACCAGGCCTGCCAGGTGTATTCTGCTCCTTTCGACGTCAGGCTCACACCCCGGAAAAATGACACCACCAGTAATATTTACACAGTGGTGCAGCCCGATATATGCGTGATATGTGATCCTGCCAAACTGGACGACCGGGGTTGTATAGGCGCCCCGGACTGGATCATTGAGATACTTTCTCCCGGGAATTCCCAGACAGAAATGAAAAACAAATTTGAGGCTTACGAGGAGAACGGTGTGAAAGAGTATTGGCTCGCCGACCCGGCCAATGAGATTATTTTGGTTTATATACGCAATGAGCAAGGGAAATATATAGGATTACAGCCTTTTACGCTTGAAGACAGCATTTCAAGTTATGTTTTTCCTGACTTCAATTTAAATGTTGCTGATATTTTTAAGGATTAAATGAACATACTGGAAAAAATAGTTGTCCGGAAACACGAAGAAATTGCGGAGTCCAAAAAACTCAGAAGCATCTCTGACCTGGAAAAAGAAGCGTTATTTTTACGCAGGAACCTTTCTCTCTCTTCCGTCTTGCGGGAAGCCGAAACCCCTCAGATTATCTCTGAATTCAAACGGAAATCCCCTTCGAAAGGTATCATCAACGCCCGGGTAGAGCCGGAAATTGTAACTGCGGACTATGTGAAGGAAGGAGCAGCCGCGCTCTCTGTGCTCACGGATACTGATTTTTTCGGCGGCTCATTTGATGATTTTTTAAGAGCCCGCTTGGCTAATCCGCAAATACCCATGCTCCGGAAAGATTTTATCGTAGACGAGTACCAGCTCTACGAAGCTAAATCCATCGGAGCAGATATTATTTTGCTCATTGCGGCCTGCCTAAGTCCCGAACAAGTGCAAACGCTGGCCAGACAAGCCCACGCGCTGGGGCTTGAAGTTTTACTGGAAGTACACAGTACCGAAGAATTACAACAGACATTATGTGATGATGTTGATATGGTGGGTGTTAACAATCGGAACCTGAAAACTTTCGAAACCTCAACGGAGACGTCTCTTATCATAAGTGAACATATTCCTGATTCTTTTGTTAAAATATCCGAGAGCGGCCTCCAGGATCCGCAGACCATCCTGGAGTTGTTCCGTGCCGGTTATAAAGGATTTTTAATCGGAGAAACATTCATGAAAACGACAGATCCGGGAGCCGCACTTGCCGATCTGCAGGTACAATTGTCAAAGGCCAGTAATTCAAATCTTTTGCTCCTATGAAAATAAAAGTTTGCGGAATGCGCCAGCAAAGCAACATTGAAGAAGTGGTAATGTTGCAGCCCAATTTTATCGGATTTATTTTTTATGAAAAATCACCCCGTTATGTGGGAGAGGACTTAAGTGAGGAATATGTGAAATCTATACCCAAGAGTATCAAGAAGGTAGGGGTCTTTGTAAATGCCAATCCGGGCCATATTCTTAATATGGTCAAAAAATACGATTTACAATATGCCCAGCTGCATGGAAATGAAATGCCCGACCTGTGCCGGAGCCTTCGCCAGAAAGGGGTAAATATCATCAAGGCATTTTCTATTGACCAGAGCTTCAATTTTGCAATGCTCAACAATTATAAGTCGTTCTGTGACCTGTTTTTATTCGATACCAAGGGCGATCTGCCCGGAGGTAACGGAAAACCTTTTGACTGGAAACTATTGAGCAGATACGACAACGAAAAGCCTTTTTTCCTGAGCGGAGGTATAGGACTGGAAAATATAGAGGATATCATTGCCCTGTCCAAAACAATGCCCATATACGGAATTGACGTAAACAGTATGTTCGAAACGGAACCCGGTGTAAAAGACGTTAAAAAACTGGAACAGCTTTTTGGACTGGTCCGGATCAAACAGCAGGAAGAGGCGGAAGCATAATCATATCATCATGGAAGCAACAGTAGAAAAAACATCTTACCACGTTAGCAACGACGGCTATTACGGAACATTCGGCGGAGCATTCATCCCTGAAATGTTATATCCGAATGTTGAGGAATTACGCGATAACTATCTAAAAATCATCCAGGAGCCCGATTTTCTGGATGAGTACAACGATCTGCTTCGTAACTATGTGGGCCGACCCACTCCGCTCTACCATGCCAAACGGCTTTCGGAAAAATACAATACCAATGTTTACCTGAAAAGAGAGGATCTGTGCCACACCGGTGCACATAAAGTGAACAATACCATCGGGCAGATTCTCCTGGCCAAGCGGCTTGGTAAAAAACGCATCGTAGCAGAAACAGGTGCTGGACAGCATGGGGTGGCCACGGCAACCGTTTGTGCCCTCATGAACCTTGAATGTGTGGTGTATATGGGTGCACTGGACATAGAACGCCAGGCCCCGAATGTTGCCCGAATGAAGATGCTGGGTGCTGAAGTACGTTCTGCTACCTGCGGTTCCCAAACTTTAAAAGATGCCACCAATGAGGCTATGCGCCATTGGATCAACAATCCGGTTGATACGCATTACATCATCGGGTCTGTTGTGGGACCTCATCCCTATCCCGACATGGTTGCAAGATTTCAGTCCATCATATCCGAAGAGATACGCTGGCAACTGAAAGAGCAGACCGGCCACGAAAATCCTGATTATGTAGTAGCCTGTGTGGGCGGCGGAAGTAATGCCGCTGGTGCTTTTTATCATTTTCTGGATCAGGAAAGTGTAAAACTTGTGGCCGTGGAGGCGGCAGGGCAGGGGGTTGGTACCGGCCACTCAGCTGCAACCACCGCGTTGGGCAAGCCTGGTGTCCTGCATGGCAGCCGAACCATTCTAATGCAGACCGAGGACGGCCAGGTGGTGGAACCCTATTCCATTTCCGCAGGCCTGGATTATCCCGGCATTGGCCCGCAGCATGCCTATCTATTCGACAGCGGCAGGGGTACATTCCTGTCTGCTACCGACGAAGAAGCCATACAAGCCGCCTTTGAACTGACCCGCCTGGAAGGTATCATTCCTGCCCTGGAATCATCTCATGCACTTGCTGTTTTAGGCCGCCTGGGCGCTTCCATTTCTGATACGGTGGTTGTTAACCTTTCAGGGAGAGGTGATAAGGACATGGCTACTTATATGAAATACATTGATTGATACATTGATTTAAACCAACAATACGTATGGCTACATTAACATTACCGGAGGTCTTTGACCTGAGACTGAAGATACAGGAACTGGAAACCAAAGTAAATTCAGGTACCCTTTCTCTTTTTGAGAGATGCGATCTCGAAGACGAAATTCTTGAACTGAAAGAAAAACTGGGCGAGTTTGACCGCATGAAGTTCAGCGACGAAGGAGAATGTCTGAATTGCTCGGCGTAAATACTCATTTTTCATCCACCTATATCCATCCAAAATGAACATCAAATTACTGCTTCTGGCCGGCCTTCTGATCTTCGGTTCTACGGCATTTGTTTCACCCGAAAAACCCGCACCCAAGAAAATGCTCCGCCATGTCGTTCTTTTTAAGTTTAAGGACTCTTCCACTCCCGCCCAGATAAAAGAAGTTGAAGATGCCTTTCGCAAGCTTCCTTCCAAAATAAAAGAGATTAAAGCTTTGGAATGGGGTACAAACAATAGCCCGGAAAACCTAAACCAGGGTTTTACGCATTTGTTCTTTGTTTCTTTCGAGAGCGAAGCCGCCCGTGCTATATATCTTCCGCATCCAGCGCACGATGCATTCGTAAAAGTGCTAAAGCCTCATCTTGACAAAGTATTGGTATTAGACTACTGGACACAGGAATGAACCGGATTACAACACTATTTCAAAATCATCAGGAGAATACCGGGTTGCTGAATGTTTATTTCACCGCAGGCTTTCCCGAACTTCATGATACAGTACGAGTATTAAAAGCACTGCAGGACGGGGGGGCCGATCTGGTTGAAATAGGTATGCCCTACTCAGACCCCGTGGCCGATGGCGAGACCATTCAGAAGAGCAATGACCAGGCTCTCGAGAATGGCATGACGGTACGTGTGTTATTTGAGCAGCTCAAGGACATGCGGAAAACCATTACTGTTCCGGTGTTACTGATGGGGTACGTCAACCCGGTTCTGCAGTATGGTATAGAAGCTTTTTGTAAAAAGTGTGCCGAAATAGGTGTGGATGGCCTCATATTGCCCGACATGCCGATGGACGTATACCTGAATGAATACAAAGCCATTTTTGATTCTTACGGTATCCTTAACATTTTCCTGGTAACTCCGCAAACGTCCGAATCACGCATCAGACAGATTGATGCCGTCAGTGAGGGATTCATTTACACCGTTTCTTCTGCGAGCGTCACAGGTTCTAAATCGGGCGTAAGCGACGACATGGAGGCATACTTCGACCGTCTGAATGCCATGAACCTTAAAAATCCGCGTCTGATCGGTTTTGGTATTAAAGACAACGCCACCTTTACCAAGGCTTCCGAATATGCTGCAGGTGCAATCATCGGCAGTGCCTTTATAAGAGTATTAATGGAGAGCCGTGACCTTGAAAATGATATTAAAAGTTTTGTTCGGGCCGTAAAAAACAGTTCTTCCGAGCCTGTGGGCGTTTAGTTTCCTGTTGAACTTATTGCTTTATATCAAAAAACAACCTTTCTACAGATTGTTTTTTGCTTTTAACCGTTGCCGGTTCTACCTTGTAAAACCGGCAACGGTCGGCAATTCTACAGTATTTTCATTGACGCCCTGCTAAAAATTCATTAAATTACTTCGTTTTGCTGCATAGGATACCAAATCGTACTTTTTCGGCGCGCAGCACGTTATCATAAGCTAATAATTTTACTGAAAATATATGGCTGCTTTCAATCCGGTAATGGAAGGACTTTTGCTGCGGATACAGGAATACCGGCAGAAGTACTATCAGAACAGATTACTGAAAGGGATCATTTTCACTGCGGCCTTACTGCTGACCGTATTCCTTTTCTTCAATACCCTGGAATATTTCGGCCGGTTCAGCTCCGCAGTAAGGGGAATGCTTTTCTTTGGTTTTCTGGGTGTCCTGGCCTTTTCTTTTTTCCAATGGGTAATTCAGCCACTCATCGATTTATCAGGCCTCAGAAAGCCTTTATCGGACGAAGAAGCCGCTTTGCAGATAGGGGAATACTTCCCGGAGATAGGGGACAAGCTTTTGAATACCCTTCAGCTCAGAAATCTGAGCGGAACGCAGTCCGACCTTATCGACGCGAGTATACGTCAGAAATCGGGCCAGTTGCTCATTGTCAGGTTTTCGGATGCCATCCGATTTAACGAAAATAAAAAATGGCTGAAATACGCCGTTTACCCCTTAGCCGCCATTACCGCGATCCTGCTTTTCAACCCGTCTTTTTTCTCGTCGAGTTCAGAGCGCATCATTCATTTCCAGAAAAATTACACGTACGCTCCTTTTTCCTTTTTCATCCAGAATAAAGACCTCAAAGCATATAAAAATGAAGATTTTACTTTAAAACTTGCTTTAAAAGGACAGGCATTGCCGCAGGCCGTTTACCTGGTACAAAACGGCTCCAGATTTAAATTAGACCAGGAAGATGGGCAGCATTATTCCTACCTCTTCAAAAATCTCCAGCGCGGCGTAACTTTTTCCTTCGAGGCTGCGGGATACTCCTCCTCTGAATATAAGATCAGTGTGGTTGAAAGGCCTTCCCTGCTGTCCTTTGACGTCAACCTTCATTACCCCGGGTACCTGAACAAACCCTCTGAAACACTGACAAATGTAGGGAATCTCTCGGTACCCGAAGGAACCACCATCGAGTGGAATTTCAATACCTCTTCCACCCGTTCGCTTGGTATCCGCTTTGACAGTGATTCAGCACTCATGGAGGCAAAAGAAAAGGATTCCGATCATTTTGCGATCAGGAGAGCTGCCAGGAAGTCTGCCCAGTATCAGGTTTTACTTAAAAATAATGAAACCTCCAATGCGGATAAAATAGGCTACTATATCCATGTAATTCCGGACAAACACCCGGTCATGACCCTGGAAAATTTCCAGGATACAACCTTGTACAACTATTTCGTGCTGGGCGGTTCCATTGCCGACGACTACGGTTTTTCCCAGCTTAAATTGTTTTATACCATTCAGCGCCAAAGCGAAAAATCGCCCTCGGCTCCCAAGGGTATACCTATACCATTTAACAAAACGGTGAATACCCAGAGTTTTTTCTTTCAGTGGTATGTTGACAGCCTTCAGCTCGTACCCGGTGACAAGATTGAGTACTATGCACAGGTATGGGATAACGACGGCGTAAACGGCCCGAAAAGCTCCCGGTCGAGGTCTGTTCTATTTACGGTTCCGTCCAAAGATCAGCTTGAAGCCGAGATCAGAAAGTCGGAGCAGGAAACCGAGAACCAGATACAATCCGCTCTTAAAAAAGCCCAGAGTCTGGAAAAAGACCTTAATACGTTGGACAATCGCCTGAAAACCAACAAGGAACTGGATTTCAAGGAGCAAAAGCAAATCGAAGAAATTTTAAAAAAGCGTGAAGAACTCATGAAGGAGCTTCAGGCACTGCAGGAGAAACATCAGAATTCAAACGAAAAATCCAGACAGTTCAATCAGCAAAGTCCTGAATTACAGGATAAGATTGACAAACTTCAAAAGCTGATGAATGAACTGATGGACAAGGATACCGAGAAACTTTATAAAGAACTCCAGAAACTTCTGGAACAAAAACAAAGCGAACGCATGTCCAGTATGATGGAAAAGCTTCGTAACAAGGAACGCAATCTGGAAAAGGAACTGGAACGTACCATGAAACTTTTCAAGCAAATGCAGATGGAACAGAAAATGGAAAATCTGGTAAACAAACTGGATGATCTCGCTGAAAAGGAGGAAAAACTGGCGGAAAAATCCCAGGAGAATGATAAAAACAAAAACAGCGAAGACAAAAAGAGCAAAAATGAAGAATTGAAAGAGGAGCAGCAGAAAATCCAGGACGAATTTGAAAAGGCAAAGGAAAATATTCAGGAAATTGAAAAGCTCGGGGAGGAAATTGAAAAGCCGGTAGACCCTAAAAAAGAGGAACAAAAAGAGGCCTCAGAGCAAATGAATGATAGCAAGCAGCAGCTAACCAGGCAACAGAACCCAAAAGCCGCTGAGGCCCAGAAAAAGGCCGCTAAAACAATGAAAAAAATGTCCAAGGAAATGTCCGAAGCCATGGAATCTGCCGAAATGGAACAGATGCAGGAAAACATGGATGATCTGCGGGATATCCTGGAAAACCTGATCACCCTGTCGTTTGACCAGGAGACATTGATGAAAGATTTCCGCGGAGTGAGCCTTCAGGACCCTCGGTTTATCAAACTGGGTCAGCAGCAGTTGAAGCTGAAGGATGATGCCAAAATCGTGGAAGACAGCCTATATGCACTCGCAAGCCGCATGGTGCAGATACAGTCATTCATCACCCGGGAGCTAAATGACATGAAGGGTTACATGGATGAAAGTGTAAAAAGTATCCGTGACCGCCACATCAACGTGGCCACCGCCAAGCAGCAGTCATCTATGACGGCCATGAACAATCTCGCGCTAATGCTCAGCGATGTATTCAACCAGATGCAGCAACAGATGGCCATGGCCATGCCAGGTTCAGGCAAGGGGAAAAAAGGAAAACAAAAAGGGGAGCAACCTGGTATGGGAGAGATGCAGGAAAAACTTAATGGCCAGATGAAGCAACTTGGATCCGGGAAGGAGGGACAAGGGAACCAGTCAGAGAAACTTGCCAGAATGGCCGCTGAACAGGCGATGATCCGAAAAATGGTACAGGACCTGATCGAATCTCAGAAAGGGACAGAAATTGGAAAACAGCTGGGCAAGGAACTTCAGGAAATTGCCGATAAAATGGACCAGACTGAAACCGACCTGGTAAACAAAAGAATAACCCCCGAACTGATTAAGCGTAATCAGGAAATAAAAACCCGACTGCTGGAATCAGAAAAAGCGATGAAGGAGCAGGACGAGGACGAACAGCGTAAAGCACAGACAGCAAAACAGGTCCCACGCCAGCCTCCTGCTGCTTTTGAAAAATATATCCAGGAAAAAGAAAAACAAACGGAGTTACTGCGCACCGTTCCTCCAACCTTCTCTCCATTTTATAAAAAAGAGGTGGATACTTATTTTCGTAAGTATCAGGCCAAGAACTGATAGGGCTTCAATTTTGTTGGTATGAAATGAGCGGTCAGAATGGAGAAGTTCTGGCCGCATTTTTATAATATGCCAAATGGAATCCGGTTAGTTAGTATCTTCGCTCCAATTTTCCAAGCCGTAAGGCTTTGGATGCAGGAAAAATAACGGAAAATTTCCCTACCATCATGATAAAATTCTTCTCCGAAGAAATAGATTTTAAGGTACCTAAGCCCTTAAAAACAAGACAGTGGCTATCAAGTATCTGTAAATCAGTTGATTATGATTTAAATACACTTAATTATATTTTTTGTTCTGATCAATACCTGCTCGAAATAAACAAACAGTATCTCGATCACGACTATTTTACAGATATCATCACGTTTGACAACAGTGAAGAGGAGGGTGTTCTGGAGGGAGATATTTACATCAGTGTGGACCGTGTCAGGGACAATGCACAAACATTTGAAACTGATTTTGAAACCGAGTTACGCCGGGTGATTGTACACGGATTGCTTCATCTGATGGGTTTTGAAGATACAAGTGAAGAATTAAAAAAGGAGATGCGAGCCAAGGAAGATGCATGTCTTCTGCTATTTTGAAAAATTTCCACGTGGAACGTTTTCTGTTTATAAAACTGATTCCACATCAAAGTCATTGAAAAAATTATGTTTCCAGAATATGATGTGATTGTAGTAGGAGCAGGACATGCCGGCTGCGAAGCAGCGGCGGCAGCGGCAACCATGGGCTCCTCAGTCCTGCTCATTACAATGAATATGCACACCATTGCACAGATGTCCTGCAACCCTGCTATGGGTGGTGTTGCCAAGGGGCAGATCGTACGTGAGATAGACGCCCTCGGCGGACAATCCGGAATTGTCAGTGACAAAACCATGATCCAGTTCCGTATGCTTAATCTATCCAAGGGTCCAGCCATGTGGAGCCCTCGCTGCCAAAGCGACCGCGCCCTTTTTGCACAGGAATGGAGAAACATCCTTGAAAATAATCCTAACGTTGACTTCTGGCAGGATACTGCTAAAGAAATTCTTCTAAAAGACGGAAAAGCCTGCGGAGTCAAAACAAGCCTTGGGATTGAGATAAAATCAAAAGCTGTTGTACTTACCAACGGTACCTTTCTGAACGGCCTCATTCATATTGGTGAGAAGAATTTCGGCGGAGGACGTACCGGAGAAAAATCAGCAACCGGCATTACGGAACAGTTGGTCAGCATCGGCTTTCAAGCTGGCCGAATGAAGACAGGTACACCACCCCGCGTTGACGGGCGCTCACTTGACTATTCAAAAATGGAAGAGCAGCCCGGAGATGAAAATCCGAGCAAATTTTCCTACAGTGATACCCGACCGCTCCAAAAACAGCGAAGCTGCTGGATCACTTATACAAACAGCGAAGTTCACGAAATTCTCCGCACCGGATTCGAAAAATCACCCATGTTCTCCGGCCGTATCAAAGGACTTGGCCCGCGTTACTGCCCCTCCGTCGAAGACAAAATAAACCGCTTCGCAGACAAAGACCGCCATCAGATTTTTGTTGAGCCCGAAGGCTGGGATACCGTGGAAGTTTATGTAAACGGTTTTTCCACTTCACTTCCCGAGGATGTTCAGTACGCTGCTCTGAGAAAAATACCAGGATTTGAAAACGCCAAAATGTTCCGCCCGGGATACGCTATTGAATACGACTATTTCCCCCCTACACAGCTCAAACTAACATTGGAAACACATCTGGTATCCAATCTGTTTTTTGCCGGGCAAATCAACGGTACTACCGGCTACGAAGAAGCCGCCTGCCAGGGGTTAATGGCCGGTATCAATGCACACCGGAACGTCCATGACCTGGAGCCCTTCACGCTGAAAAGATCCGAAGCTTACATTGGTGTACTGATCGACGACCTCATCAATAAGGGCACCGAAGAACCTTACCGGATGTTCACTTCCCGGGCTGAATACCGTACCTTGCTACGCCAAGATAACGCAGATATCCGCTTAACCGAAAAAGGATTCAACATAGGATTGGCCAGCGACCAAAGACTAAAAAAGGTAAAGGAAAAAGTCAGACAGGTAGAGGAGTTGAGCCAGCTATTCGCAGAATTCAAAATTCAGCCAGATGAAATCAATGCTGGTCTTGAATTGCTGAATACCTCCCCGGTCAGAGAAAAAACGTCCTTGACCCAGTTACTCAAAAGACCACAAATTTCTATTGATAAGCTGTCTGCTATGCATGCAGGTATTCAGGATCTTTTGAAAACCTATGATCAGGACGCTATCCAGCAAACAGAAATTCATCTTAAATACGACAGTTATATTGAGAAAGAAATGCTTCTGGTTGAAAAAATGAACAGACTGGAAGACCTCACCATCATTGACAACTTTAACTACGATGTCGTAACTTCTCTGTCCTTTGAAGGCAAGGAGAAACTTAAAAGAAGCAGGCCTGCAACAATCGGCCAGGCCTCAAGGATCAGCGGTGTAAGCCCATCCGACATTTCAGTTTTAATGCTTTATATAGGAAGATGATGTCTCTGGAAACGATTAAAAGCTGCCCCGTTTGTGAAGGCAACAGCTTCAATAAATATCTGAATGTTCAGGATTATACTGTTTCAAATAAAGAATTTACGATACAGCAATGTACTTCCTGCCATTTTTTACTGACCAATCCCAGGCCTCCGGAAGATGAAATTGGCGCCTTTTACGAGTCAACAGATTACATATCCCATCATGACGAAGCCCGTGATCTGTTCAGTAAAGTATATATAAAAGTTCGCGACTATACCCTAAGACAAAAATTAAAAATGCTCAATTCCCTTTTTCCAGACAAAGGGAACTTACTGGATATAGGCTGCGGGACCGGTAATTTCATCCACGTTTGTCAGAAAGACGGGTGGCATATCTCTGGCACCGAGCCCGATGCCGGAGCACGCAAAGTGGCAGCTGGTAGGGCAGGAGCACCTATTTTTGATAGCATAAACGCTCCGGAATTACAGACAAAAAAATTCAGCATCATCAGTTTATGGCACGTTCTGGAACACGTTCACCAACTGAATGAAACCATTGCCTGGCTCGAAAAACATCTTGAAGACAACGGCAAAATAATCATTGCAGTACCTAATCCTCAATCCGCTGACGCGCTCACCTATGGCAAGTATTGGGCCGCATACGACGTCCCCCGCCATTTGTACCATTTTACCAAAGCCAGCATGAGGCAGCTCCTGAACAGACATTCGCTGCGGATAGATCAAATAAAGCCCATGTGGTTCGATTCATTTTATGTCAGCATGTTAAGTACCAAATACCAAAAAGGGAAAACAGATCTGTTAAATAGTGTGAAAACAGGAGTTCTTTCCAACATCAAGGGTAATTCAAATCATTCCGATTCGTTAAATACATCCAGCCTGATTTATATTATTTCAAAGCAATAAAGTACTCAGTCAAACATTAAACCCTCAATACCAGACCAAAGTATTGGGGGTTTTTATCTAAAGAAAAAATGATAATACGAACCATTCTTTTTGCTATCCTTTCTTTGATCATTTTTGGCCGATGTGCCCAAACCGTTACGCCAACCGGAGGTAAAAAAGACTCCATCGCACCCGTTTTGATACAAAGCATACCGGTATCCAAAACCCTCAATTTTAAGGGTGACAGGATAGAGCTCTTCTTCGACGAGTATGTGGTGATTGACAACATCAATCAGAAACTTGTGATCACGCCCGAAGCCGACAATCCTTATTCCTACAAACTAAACGGTGAATCGGTGGTGCTCAATTTCAAAAAGAAGTTCAAAGACAGTACTACTTATACACTCAATTTCGGTGACGCCATTAAGGATTTTGCAGAGAAAAATCCTGCTAAAAATTTAAAAATCGTCTTCAGCACCGGAGCCAGCCTCGATTCTGGAAGGGTATACGGTACCCTTCGCGACGTAAAAACAAGCAAACCTTTGTTTGATGCACTGGTTGGCCTCTACAATATCAGCGATACCCTGAACATAGCCAAACAGAAGCCTTATTACTTTTCCCGAACAGACAGCAGCGGCCGTTTCAGTATAGAAAACGTTCAGATACGTAAGTACAGACTTATAGCGATTGAAGATAAAAACCGAAATATGCTCTATAACGCCAAGGATGAAAGGGTAGGCTTTCTGAATGACTCTATTAGTGCCGCCTCAGATTCCGTCAGTTATTCCATCAATATGGCCCTCTCAGACGTTACACCCATGAAAATACAGCGTACCATTCCAAAGGTCAACAACTACACTGTGGTATTCAATAAAGGCGTCGAAAAAGCCAACGTTTCCTTTACAACGCCGGATACCTTGCCTTACATACTAGAAAACAGCCAGCTCAAATTCTTCAATTTACAGCCACATTCCGATACCGTACAGGTTAAATTGGTCGTCACAGATTCGCTCGGAACTGATAGCACTTTTAACCAGAAAATCTCTTTCATGCCGCAACGCGGAAAAGAAAGACAACGGGATCCATTCTCTATGACCGTCCGTCCTGAGCAAAACAAACCCCTGTCCAATAACTTTTCTTATTTCCTGCAATTCAGCAAACCCGTGGCCCTGCTGGATACCAACTCCATCACTCTCATCAGCGACAGCCTTACAAGAAAGCCTCTTAAAGAGATACCACACGAGTGGAATAAATTTCATAACCAGCTGACTATTTCAGGAAAAGCTACATCCAAAGACACCATTAAATGGGAATTTCCAAAGGGAAGTATTATCAGTGTAGAAGGAGATACCCTCGTCAAAATGCTCATGAAACACCCTTTGCTCAACGAAGAAGATTACGGGAAACTCACCGGTACGGTACTGAATATTGATTCCAGTATGCACGTAATCGTTGAGCTTGTAGACGAGCAATTTAAAGTACTTAAGACGTCGTATACCTATCCCTACAAATTCGAATACATTCCTGAAGGCAGGTACTATCTCAGAGTTACACTGGACAGAAATAACAACAAACGGTGGGACAGCGGACGCTTCGATGAAGGCAAACAACCCGAAACCATTCTGTACCTGCCCGACAAAATGCTTATCAAAAGCAATTTTGAGCTGAACGATATCAACATTTCAGTTCCTAAATAGATGTTTTTTCGAAAATGTTATAAACCAATTGTGGATAACTATGTGAATAAGCCGGAAAACTTGTTCATAAATCCCATAATTTTGTTAACAAACATGTGGATAACCCGTGGATACTGTGGATAAAATTGTGAATTTCAACCTAAAGTGGACAACTATCACCTAAATCTGAGTTAACAGTACGTTAATACACTTTAGTAATTGTGGATAACCCTATAGGGCCCTGAAACGCTGTTACCAACATTATGATGTAGATAAATTATTTCCGATATTGTCTACCAGCCACTTAGATGTTAATAATAAATCTTTTGAATGTGGATAAATTAACATAGTTATCCACAAAGTGTTCACAACTATGTTAATCTTAAGTGGATAAGCAACTTATCGACATATCCACAGCCCTATATAATGATGATAAATACAAAAGAAAAATTTTTCTATTATGAAAAGGGTTTTAAAATGGGTCACGATTGGTAGTATAATTTTCGGGGCGGCGGCCGGCGGGCGGGTGTTTGGGCAGACAGAAAAGGAGCTGGCCGAAGAGTATTTCAAGAAGGACGACTGCTCCAAGGCCATCACTTATTATACCAGCGTGCTTAAATCTGAATTTGACAAAAGTGCTCTTAAGAATTACGCGCATTGCATTGTGCGGACCAAAGCCTGGAATGAAGGGGAACAATTTGTTAAAAAACAGATCAAAAACGATAACCTGAATGCAGGTTGGTACTATATGTATTGGGGAGTACTGCTGGACGCCCAGGGAAAGGCCCAGGAGACGTTGAAAAAGTATCATCAGGCCATTGGCTCCTTTGGTACGAGGATTGATCAGAAGCGCGAAATTGCTGAGGAATTCCGCAGTATCAATCAACCTGAAATGTCACTGACAGCGCTGCTTCAGGCGAGGGAAAGTTCCAAACGGAATGATCTTTTCCAATTGGAACTGGCCAGCGTGTACCGGGATCTGAACCAGCCCGAGAAGATGATCGACGAGCTGTTGTCATACGGTACGCGGTACCAGAATATCGAAGTGGTACAGAACATGCTTCAGGACTTTAAAAAGGATGAAAAGGAGCAGGTACTGCTGGAGAAGATCCTCTATGATAAAATACAGAAGTTCCCCAACGAAGGATTTTATAACGAACTGCTGATCTGGTACCAGGTACAGAAGAAGGATTTTTATAAGGCATTCATTCAGGAACGCGCGCTCGACAAGCGTTTCAAACACAGCGGTACCCGGCTGCATAACCTGGGTATTCTGGCTATTCAGAACCTGGATTATGCCAATGCAGGGCTTATCTTTGATTACATTGTAAAGGAATATCCCAAGAGCCAGCTGTATCCTGTGGCCCGGAGAATGGCCATTTTTTCGCGTGAGCAGCAGGTAAAAAATACTTATCCGGTTAACAAAAAGGAGGTTCAGAAATTGCTGGTCCAGTACCAGCAACTGGTGGATGAGCTGGGTACCAATGCAAGAACAATGGAAGCATTGCGGAATATGGCAACGCTCTATGCATTTTACATGGACGATTTTAAAAGGGCCGTGGAAGTGCTGGAACTTGCCATTGAGGCTGGAAAACAGGAAAAAAGTTTTGTTGACAAGTGCAAGCTGGATCTGGGAGATATATACTTGCTGAAAGGCGAGCCATGGGAAGCGACGTTGGTATATTCACAGGTTGAAAAATCGCAAAAGGACGATTTACTGGGTTACGAAGCCAAATTAAGAAATGCCAGACTGCATTATTACAAAGGTGATTTTGATCTGGCCAGGGATGTTTTGAACATACTTAAAAAGGCTACTTCCAGGGAGATTGCCAATGATGCCAATGATCTCTCTTTGCTGATCATGGATAACACGGGACTGGATAGCAACGAAACCGCCATGAAGCGTTATGCTTCCGCCGAACTCCTATTGTTCCAGAACAAAAGATATGAGGCACTGGATACACTCAGAAATTTATACCAGGCCTATCAGAACCACAGCCTGGCCGATGAGATACTCTGGCTCACGGCGAATACTTATATGAAGCTGGATAGCAATCAACAGGCACTGGCTTCCTTGAAATTACTTACCGAAAAATTTGGGATCGATATTCTTGGTGATGATGCTCTTTTTGAAACGGCACGTCTTTATCAGGAAAAATTAAATAACAGGGAGGAAGCCATGAAGTACTATCAGGAACTGATGGAGAAATATCCCGGAAGTATTTTCGTTGCCGAATCCAGAAAGCGCTTCAGGATTTTAAGAGGTGACATTATCAACTGATTTTGGTACTTACACAAAAAAGGGAATGAAGTGTCAAAATCTGACTTTTCATTCCCTTTTTCCTTTTTCTGTACGGTGCCGAGGACGAATTATGATGCGCTACGAAAATCTAAGGCGCATAAATTTCTGAATTTTTAGTTATAAGTTATTCATTAACAGTTTTTTAAAGCTTGTAAAGTCCGGTTTCATTTTGGTTGACTTTTTTTCAATCGAGAGCAGTTTCTGAAGCCTTTCGGGCACTTCTATACTTTTTCCGAGTGTTTCTTCTACCAAGTCGATAAATTTCGCTGGATGAGCGGTCGATAAGAAAACACCGGTGAAGTTTTTATTATTTTCCTGGCGATAAGATTTTAAACCAAGATAAGCGACAGCCGTATGCGGGCATACCACATAATTAGTGTTTCCAAATATTTCCCTCATTGCTTTCCGTGTCTGTTCATCGTTGAAATAGTAGCCGGAAACTTTTGATTTTACCAAATTCCAGTCATCATCAAAAAAACGGGTCAGTCTTACGAAATTACTGGGATTACCTACGTCCATGGCATTGGATATGGTTTCTACCGAAGGTTCAGGTTTGAAGATACCATTTTCAAGATAACGTGGTACCGAGTTATTGATGTTGGTAGCTGCTATGAAGCGCTCAACCGGTAGTCCCATCCTGTAAGCAAGTATCCCGGCGCTCAGATTTCCGAAGTTTCCGCTTGGTACTGAAAAGACCAGAGGTTTCCCTAATTTTTTCAGCTGTGCATAAGCCGAGAAAAAATAGAAGGACTGAGGGATGAGCCGGGCGATGTTAATAGAATTTGCGGACGCCAGATTAAATCGGGATGTAAGTTCGGAATCCAGGAATGCTTCTTTGACCAGCCTTTGACAATCATCAAAAGTACCGTCAATTTCAAGGGCGTTCACATTGTAACCCAAGGTGGTAAGTTGTTTCTCCTGGATCTCACTTACCTTGCCTTCAGGATAAAGAATGGTAACTGTTATTCCCGGAACCTTGTAAAATCCCTGGGCAACTGCACCACCAGTATCTCCGGAAGTGGCCACCAGTATGTGTATCTGTTTTTGAGACCTTAAAAGAAAGTAAGACATCAGAGCTGCCATGAAACGGGCTCCAAAGTCCTTAAATGCCATGGAAGGCCCATGAAATAGTTCTAGAACGTAATCCTCAGGAGTAATTTGTACTACCGGTGCTTCAAAATCATAGGCATTGTTGATGAGCTCAGTGATATCTTCCAGGGGAATATCGTCGCCCAGCAATGTTTTGGTTATTTCAACGGCGATCTCTTTAAATGAACGGTTTTCTATGTCATTCAAAAATTCCTTTGATACCTGCGGAATGTATTCAGGCATATAGAGGCCATTATCGGGAGGCAAGCTCCGGAAAACGGCTTCTTCCAGGGAAGCGGTTAGGTCTGATGTTCTGGTACTGTAAAATATCATTTTTTATTAAATGCTACTGAAAAATGGGAGTGCAAAGTTAATTAAAATCCAGGGCGTTAAAGGGTTTGGATTTTAATTTTGGAAAAAGTATCTAACTTGTTTGTTTAATTTTTATACCACCGATGTAAATGTTCGGACGGTTAAGCAACACGAAAAATATTTAAAGGAACGGATTCACAACATTTTTCATTTATAAAATGTTGTGAAATTCGGAAAATATAAATT
>NZ_CAJRAF010000003.1 GCF_907164905.1 Dyadobacter sp. CECT 9275
TCATCCCTTAAACTATCTGGAGAATTTTTTTTGGACATACTATCAAGGCTTTAATGGTAAAGTGAATTAAACAGGGGCTATGCATCAGTCCTTGCAAAACCAACCGTTTCACGGTATATTTGCGGTGATACCTCGGCATTGCTTTTAAAAAAACGGCTGAAATAAAACTCATCGTTAAAACCCAGTTCATAAGCGATTTTTTTTACCGGTTTGGCGGTTAAGTACAGTTCACGTTTGGCCTCAATTACGATCCGCTCAGCAATTAGGTTGCTTAATGTCTTATTGAAGTGACTCTTGCTGATGCGATTAAGGGCTTTCGTTGAGATATTTAGCAAATTGGCATAATCACTTGGGCTATGCTTGCTCTTATAATATTCCTCAATGGCATCCTTGAGCGTCTTAAGTATAAAGGGCTCTTTTTTGTTTTTAAACTCATAAAGTAAATGGGCGTTCAGCTTTATCCTGGAAGCATTGATCAGGAAAATTTTTAAATAGGAAACTATCAGCTCATATTGGGCGATTGCTACATTTTGCATTTCTGTCCTAAGCTGATCGACAAGTGTAGAAAGCAGAATCAACTCCTGCTCCTGAAGCTGAACAAGCGGAGATTGATAGATATTATTAAAAAGCACCCCATTGCAAGCCACTTCATGTTGGTGCTTGTGAATACAGAAAAAATCCGGGTGGAAGTTAATTAACAGCCCCGTAAATTCTCCCTCTGACTTAATCATAAATGGTTGGTAGATCGAAAAGCACATCAAGCTGTTTTCCTTAAATTCATACTCCGAAAAATCGGCACGTAACTTGCCGCTTCCCTTGGTAACAAGGATCATTGAATAATAATTGTAGTTCTTCTGTTTGCTGAAGTAAGAATCGTCTTCAAAAGAAAAAATCTTAAAGGCCAGGGCCTTTGTTAGAGGATTAATTAACGTAAATGCGGTTTGAGCTGTCAAAATTTATGTTTTAAGGTTATAATAGTTGCCTGCTATCAGCAGTGATCTCAAGGTCATTAATACTGGCGTAACGCTTACGCATCAAGCCGTTCTTATCGAATTCCCAGAGCTCATTACCGTAGCTGCGGTACCACTGTCCGCTGTGGTCACGCCATTCGTATTCAAAACGTACCGCCATTCGGTTCTCACGAAATCCCCACAGCTCTTTCTTTAGCTTATAATCAAGTTCTTTTTCCCATTTCCGGGTTAAAAAAGCCTTCACTTCTTCGCGACCGTTAACAAACTCAGCGCGGTTACGCCATTCGGTGTCGATGGTATAGGCCAGGCAAACCCGCTCCGGATCACGGCTGTTCCAGGCATCTTCTGCAAGCTGAACCTTTTGCAAGGCAGTCTCCATAGTAAACGGAGGTAAAGGATGTTTTTGTTCCATTATTTTTTAAATGCAAGAATGGATAAATGCCGTGTTCAAGTAATAAGTGCAACGGGTTTGTAAGATAATAATTTCTCTTTAGGAGTTAGGTAGTTGAATTTTCTAATAGGCCTGTTGTTGATTTTTTGTTCTATTTCTGCGATGGTTTGATCGGTGATTTCATTTAAGTCAGTTCCTTTAGGAAGGAATGCTCTGATGAGTCCTATTCGGTTTTCTACTGTTCCTTTGTCTTGAGAAGTATAGGGTCTGGTGAAGAAGGTTTTGATTCCATATTTGTCTCTTATTTCATGGTGCAAGGCGAAAGCCATATCGTTGTCGAATGTGCAGGTTTTGATCCAGCTGGGTCCGATCCACTCAATGCGCTGTTCGATTTTGGCCTTGACAAGCTCTGCTTCTTTTGAAGGGAGGAAGTCCATTGTCGTGATTAGAGTAGCTCTATCTGTCATGACTAGTAAGGCAGATTGGTGGTTTTTACCCATCATCAAATCTACTTCTATATCCCCTAATCGTTCCCTGTTTTGAACGATTTCAGGTCTTTGGTCGATCGGTACACGTTCTTTGATAACGCCTCTATTTTGCCTGTAATTGCCTCTTTTTTGTTTTCGTTTGCCGTGTCTGAGATGTTTGTACAGGCCTCTGTCCTGAATCAAACTCGAATGGCGGCTTTTCTTGGCTTTCCAAATCCAGTCATAAATGGTCTCATGGGATACGCCTTGCTGTTCTTGTTTTTCCCATTGGGCAGCGATGAGTTCCGGGCTGAGTTTGTCCTGTTCCAGCCACATTCTGGCTTGTTCTTTCAGGGCTTCAGTGAATCGGATTTTCTTTCGCTTGAGGCGATGGCGTTCATGAGTCCGATCTATAGCAATCTTGGCTGAATATACTTTGGCATGAGGTCCTCGCTTTCCGGTATTCCGCTTGAGTTCTCTGCTCACGGTGCTTTTATGGACCCCAATGAGCCTGGCTATCTCCACTTGCTTGGTTCCGGCTTTGTTTAAAATTTCGATTTGGTACCTTTGTTCTGGGCTGAGATGATTGAATTTCTGCATGACAACACTAATTTAGTTATTCAGCCTAAGGAAAGGAAGCCTAGGCTTCCTTTCCTTAAACCTTTAGTGTTGCATTTATAACTTGAATCTGGGCAATGCTTTGGGCGATTTTATTGTAATCGTCTAGTTTTTCGCTTCTTAATTTTTTACTCTTTTCTAATCTTGTGATTTCAGTTTTCAATTTTTCAATTTGATTACCAACTTCATCAGACTTTATTTGAACTGTCAAATCAGTTTCCTGATTTTTCAAATCGCTTTCCTTTTCTTTTAATTCCGCTAGTTCATTATTAAGGCGTTGTAATTCTTCTTTACATTTCTCCAATTCCTTTTCACCCAACTCAACACCTTTTTTGGCAAACCAATAAACTGAGGTTTCTTTTGACTTTTCTAATTGAAATAAATCTGCTTTAATGTTGGTTAGTGCTATGGCAATTTCATTTATTGGAGTCAATTGTTTGATTTGTTCTTTGGCTTTTTCAATGTTGGTTTTAGCATCCATTAAAGTCAAGAAACTTTCTTTTAGTTGAATGAACTCTGCTTCCGCATCTTGTTCTTCAAGCATATTGGTTCTTATGAAATCATCTAAGTCTTCCAACACTTTTACCCCAACAACTTGATTGAACAAAGTCAACGCTTTTGTGGAACGCATTCCAAATAAGTCCGCCATTCTTTCTGCATAGGCGGTAGGGCCATCTATGAACTCAATTTTCTTTTTTGTAACATTCGAGTTGTACTTTTTATCTAAAACTTTTTTCCAATTTCCTTTTGAATCGAATTGACCAAAATCAGATTCTACTTCAAGAGGAACGTGAGCAATTCCGAATTGCCGTCTTAATTCATTATTCGAAAACCAACGTACTTGAAAAAGTGTAATTTGTTTTTGGTCGGAATTGGAGAACGAAGCAATAATTACGGAATAAGTGTTTGTATCACGCAATTTTTGTGTAGAAGTAGAAGTTTTTCCTTCTTCTTGAATGTTTCCGTAATGCCCCAACACATAGGTTTCTTCGGTACGGTCGCCTTTTTTCTCAACGCCAGAAGATTGATTGTAAAAACGGTCTTTCTTTGCAGGAACAATTAGAGTAAGCAATGCGTCAATGTATGTACTCTTTCCAGATGCGTTCGCACCAGTCAGAAGTGAATTATTTCCTTTCGGATTTATTCTAAAAACCTTTTCATTGAATGTTCCCCAGTTGTAAACTTCCATATATTGAAGTCTGAACCCCGCTTTGTCGGAACTTGTACTAAACAGACTCAACATAATCTTTTAACTTATTTTCAAAATCTTGTAAAATATCAAGAGTTATTTTTTCTTTGATAATTCTGTGTATTTGATATTTCGTTTCATTGTCTTTCTTGCTGATTTCTTTTAGGTAGCCTAAATCAACAGCCGCATTGATATATTTATCAAGTTCTTTTATGAATTTGACCTTGTTATATTTTTCTGGAAGAAATAATTCTAACTCGTCCTTGATTTCTGAGTTTGTGATAAATTTTTCAGTTGCTAACTGTGTTGGATTGCTGTCAAAATCTTCTAGGCTTTGTCTTAGAACAACAAGCACAATAGACGTTTCAAAACCGATTTGTCGCCTTTGAACTAATCCGAGAGTGTTTCCTTCATTATCTTCAAGTTGCTTTACAAAAGCAAATCCTTCATCTTTTTTAACGATTAACTCTAAACCAATTTTGCCAATGTAATCCTGAATTTCGTTTTGATAATTTATTACATCATCCCAGACATTTGAATTTCGTTCAACGATTGATTTCAACAACCTTACAATGGCTTTGCTATATGGAGTAATATGTTTTTCTAAACTGCTCATTTAGTCAAAATAATTTCAGGGATTTTAATTTGTTTGCGGTTGTCCGCATCAAAAATGATACTTTGAGTTTTATCAGGATTGATAACGTGTTTGAATTCTTTCACAATGCCTATATAACCGAACAACTCAGGCAATCCTTTTTCAAGACCACCATAATTTTCTACAACATCTAAAAGTGTGGTCTGCGACTTTTCGCTAAGTATATCTTTTATCCTTTTTCTCAACAATTCTTTATCAATGTTAGATTGTGAAAACAACCTACCTAATTGATTAGATAATGTAATGTCTTCGTTGGCAATTTTAGGTCTGTTAGTGTATGTAACTTCTTCGGATTGCTCTTTCGTGAGTTTGCGTTCAAATGGAATATTTATTTCCGTTGCTGTTTCTAATTCAAATGAAATATCAGGTTTTTTCTTTGATTTACTGATTTCTACAAGTTGTTTCTTGATGTCTTGAATTATTTTTTTCGTGGCTTCTGATTTAGAACTTTCATTCTCACGAATTATACGGCTTAGTTTTTCAGCCATTTTATCATTGGCTTTGTAAACCTTTTGTCCTGAACTATGGAGATGCCTTTTCATTCCTATTAGGAATGTGTCACTTATAGGGATTGATTTTTCTTCTAAAGTCGTGTATAAATCTTTTGTCAAACTTTCCCATTTGTGTTGTAAATCTGGATTTAATATGAATGACCAAAAAGCGTAAAAGCTTTTCCCTTGTTGGCTTTCTTTCAATGATTCAAGTGCATCAAAAGTGAATTCCAGTATATCACTTTTGGATAGACTTCCGTCAGCGTGTTTTTGATAAATTCCTTTAGTAATTTCTTTAAAGTTGTCTTCTACTTCTTTAAAGTCAGATAATAATTCTTTAGCGGATTGATTAAGTTGATTGAAACGGGGTACAATTTCAAATTCTTCAAATACCTTAACGTCTTCACCTATTTTTATTCGTTGAATTTGTTGTTCAATTTCTAATTTTTTCTCTTCCAACAACTGAATACGCTTTTCGGCATCTTCATTTGTAAACTCAACCAACTCTTTCAATTGATTCAATATGTTATTGAATTTTGATTCAGTACCAACAAACTCTTCCTTTTTCAAGCTTGCTAACCAATCTATGGTTTTGCTTGAATGTGAAGAAAGTTCATAAAAGACTTCACCTTGTTCATCAGGATAATTTGTCAAAAAGCCATTATTCGTCCAATTTTGAATATATTTTTTGGCTTTTTCTTCATAGGTGTCGAAAAAATTGATTTCACTTTCTTCATCTATTTCAATTCTCTGTCCTTCTAAAAAGTCCGCTAATTGAGAATGAATATTTTCAGTTGAAATAGAGCTTTGTTTATTAATGAAAGTTCTAACTAGAAATTCAATAATCATTTCTCTGTTTCGTAAACGTAACAAACCAACACTTGGTGAAGTGTTTAGCGTGTTTAGTATTTGAGAAATGTCTGCCATATATAATTACTTTCTGTGCGTTGGAAAAAATTCAGGCTCTTTTGCTTGCGAAGCGGTCGCCCGTGCGATGGGGCAAGCAAATGTGCCTGAATGTGCGGTTGGCATTATATTTCTGTCGTTCATTTTGTTCACAATCGTTGTCTTTTTAGCATTGGCGGTAACTTGTATATACTCGCTATAAAGTAGCGCCTATACAGCCAAAATTGGGTAGATTGTCGCTATTGAATAGAGTGTATTTAACTTAGACGTATAGTTATTCCAAATATATACAACTTTTAGTACACTATTACAATTGGATGGAGAGTAATGAAGTAATGTGATTCTTATAGGTTATATAATTAATAAAACAAATAACCTTAATATCAACTTATTTAAACTATATTTTCTTTAATAATCTGCTTTAGTTTAATTTCTCTATTATTAATGAATTCTTCAAAATTGTTGAAATCTAAACTAGTATTTTCAGGTATTAATAAATGATCTTTTATGGTTTCACTAAAAACTAATTGCTTATCAATCCAATCCTTTAATGGACTTTTATTTTTTGATTTATTTTGCTCTTCTGATAACAATCCAAGATTAAGTACTGTATTATAATGATTATTATAGAATACTATTTGATCTGCATTCAGTAAAGAATAGGTTTCATAATTAAACTGAGATTTAGGATGTAAATGATCCACATTAGGATTTTTGAACTCAAAATTAAATTTTGGAAATAATATTGAAAGAATATAAAAACTATCCAAATTATCATAAGATGTTCTTAGTATTGTGTCTAACTTTTCGTCATCTATATTAAAACTCTTACTTGTCCCTTTAAAAGTAGTTTTAAAATTTGCTAATGGAAAATCACTAATCCCGTTATCAGTAATTACTTTTTTGAGTTTTATTAAAAACCCGTCAGAACTACCTCCAAAAAGCTTATTTAGTAAGGATATATTTAAATACTGCTTAATTAATTTCTTATTATCACTATGTTTATTCTCCTTATTTATATCCTTGTAGAAATCTGAAATATATAAATAATAGATAATTGGAATTATAGAATTCTTAGCACGAAGAGAATGATTATTAAATGATAATGATTTAACCAATTGAAAACTTTCTTTTATGCACAATGTTATTTTACTCCAATCTAACTTGATTTTACTTATAGTATCATTATCAAAATTTTTTAATGCAAACCTAATATCGGTTCCAACTAAAACTAAACAGGTTTTTAAAATAAAATCTTGATCTATTGTAAAGCCAAATTCTCTTATTTGTCTAATGACATTATCCAATTCTTCTCTTGCTCCCTTACTTGATTGACCAATCTCCCATGAAGCAGTTATTATAGACATCAGTAAATCTGCAAATGATAATTTAGTACCGCCTGAATTTGTTCTTATGAATTCATATAATATCTTATCAAAATCTTGCTCTTGTTCCAAAAAATAATTAATGATTGGTTTTTCGTTAACAAGTTTATATAGTTTTAACAATGTTTCTCCAGGAAAACCAGAAATATCTAAATTTTCTTTAGTTAGATATGTAATTACATTGTGCTCACTTTTAAACTCTAATATATTACCAACTTCAAACCAAAAGCATTCAATTTCTTTACTATTACCATTTTCATCAGAAATTTGTTTAACTCTCGATATACTCTCATCTTTATGCTCATTCTGAATTAAAAATAAAAAATCGTATACTTTTTTTTCCTCATGGTTCTCAATAGGAGATAGAATATCTAAAAATAATTTTCGTGTTGGATAATTCACTTCATCTTCATAATATATTTTTTTATTATAAACATAATGCCTGTATGCATAGCTTCCTTTTAATCCTATATATAAACTATTTAATCTTTGTTGACCATCAATAACCGCTTTGAAATTTTTATATCCTTTAGTTTTTCTTTCATGATTGTTACCTCCCTGATATTCAACGTATTTTTTAAGAAAATCATAAAAACGAAATTGATTTTTAATACTATCTTCTTCAACTTCCCAAAACATAAATGTATTAATTGGATAGTCTTGCATTATAGAATCAAATAAAAATTCAATTTGAATTGGATTCCAAACAAATCTTCTTTGTATTGATGGTAATAAAAAATCTCCCGAGTCAATTTTATCAATTGCATTTTTTATTGTTATAGCTTTTTCTAATTCGTTTGCCATTTTTATTATGTCTTAAAAAATAATAATTTATATGTAATTTAATAATAAAATTTAAAGGTGTAATTATCCTAGCCATCTCTTACTAACTGTTTCCAATTCTGAAGACTTAGTCGGTTCGTTTGACCACCCTTTAACAAAACTTATATCATTTGAGTCAGGTAATTGTTCTTCAGTTAATTTATTAATTCTAATTCTACTAGGTAAAGCAGCAGCTTCACCAACAAAAATAGCTTCCCTTCTAGTTAGTGATGGTAACATTTTTGTTAACCCAGTTAAACTATCAGGCAAAAATTTAGAAACATGTTCTTGGTCACTAGAATTTGTTAGACGAAGAATAATCCAAGAATTACATTGTGATAAAACAGTAGATTCAACATCGGAAGGCCTTTGCGAAATTAACATTAATCCAACGCCATATTTTCTACCTTCTTTTGCTATACGACGAACGGCCTCTTGAGCTTCTTTGTATTGCGCTTCACCATGATTTGGAACATATCTATGTGCTTCTTCACAAATAAAAAGAACTGGATCTTTTTCTCTTTCTTCTCTAGTTTGCCAAAGTTTATATTGAAATAATAATCTAGCAATTAGAGCTGTAAGAGGACCAGCAACTTCATTAGGCAAACCTGAAATATCAATTATTCTAAGGTTTTTATCTACTCCAGTTGTTTCGTCTTTTATCTCACCAAAAAATTGAGCTAAAATCTCATCTAATTTTGGAGATTCAGGACTAAATTCATCCATTATAAATGAAAGTTGAGGATTTGTTCTTAAAACTTTTAATTTTTTAAGTATAGAATCTATTTTATCTCTACCAGAACTAGCTGCAAGGTTTTCACTTTTACCAGGTTTTTGTCCTTGAACTTTATCAATATGTTTTATGAATTCAGACAGTAGAAAGGGTGTAGGTTTATCTCTATCAAAGTTTAATATTTGCTCTGGGGTTGTTACTCCTTCTGGAATATCATCTTTGGCTTCCCCCAAAGGATTAGCACCTATATTTTGCACTAATTCATGATTCAATAATCTAGCGTATGTGATTGCTTGATAAACCATGTTTGTTTGTGAAGTAGCTTCAAATTCTGTTTTACCAATAACTAACGACCTAAATTCATCACTAGACATTAACCAATAAGGTAATTTTAATTGTTCAGCTTTAATGGTACTGGTCGATGCTTCACTATAAGCTTTATAGACTACTGCTTTATCGCCAAAAGCTTTTGCATATTCACCATGTGGATCAATCATTATAATTCTTGGTGAAATATTTTTGCCATCCGTTTTGTGTGATAAAACAGAATGTAAAATAGAAGCAACTGTTCCAGATTTTCCGGAACCAGTTGACCCCAAAATTGCACAATGATGTCCAAATAATTTATCTATGTTTGCTCTACAAATTGCATTATTGCCACCTACATAATTCCCTATAGGAACCATAGGGTTAATTTTATTTTCTTTTAAATTTTCAGCAGCACGGTAAATACTTTCCAATTCATCATTTAAACATAAAAAAGCATCTTGCAAAGGAAGTGGATATGTTTCTATACCTCTATTGAACTCTAACTGCTTATTTTTAACACTCCAAATACCTTGTCCAAATAAATCAGCTTCTAAAATTCTTTTATCATCTCCTGGTAAAATTTGAGCTTTCCCTTCCTCTGACTGTATATCAGATTGCATTCTTAGCATCCTCACGTAGGCAAATAAAATCTTCCTTCCAAAGTGAATTTTTATAATACTGCCTATTTGACCAACAGAATATATTTGACCATAAACTGACCTTGTCAATTCAGTAATTTTAATATCTAACTCAATGCGAATAGAGTTACCACTTACTTCTATAATTTTTCCAATTCGAAGTGACTGATTTGTTGTAAATATTTCTTTATTCATGTTCTCCAGTAATAATGAAATTTGTTAAACCTGTAAATGTCCACCAGAATAAATCTTTAGAGTCATCTGGTTTAATTGGATTTGTTGAATTATAATAAATACCTTTTTGACCTGCTACATATATTCTTTCACCAAATTCAGGATTTTTAATCCAAGCATCTAATGTTTTATTTATAACTATATCGCCATTTGAATTTTCTTGTGCAAATGCAATAATAGTCGTCCTATTATCTTTTGAGAAAAGTGCCGCTTCTATTTCAGCATTAATATGGTCATCACCAAAACTATACCCACACGTAATTAATATATTATCTTCTTTTGAATTTAAACTATTTCTAAAACCATGAAATAAATAAGAAAATGGATCCTTTTGTGTCTCTACATATTTAGTAGCTTGTGGATAAATCATTATATCCGAAGTATTAGATAAATATTTAGTACCGTAGCGTGTTCGCATTAAGCCTTTATTTTTATCTCTTTGCCAATCAATTGAACCATGCAACTTATACAATAAACATTTATTTGGTAAACTATTTAAATCTTGGAATTCAAATTGTGGGTTCCAGTATCCAACTGAACCACCAGAAAAACCATCAACAACTGTAAATTTTTCAAGTGCCAAAGCATCTTCTAATAAAGTATCATAATTTGTTGTGAAAAAAGTTAATTTTGAACGTGACATCAAATTTGATCTATTTGAATATAATGCTTGTACAAACTTCAAATGATGCTCTATTTCAACTATTGGATTATTTGAATTTCCAATTTGTTCTTCATCTTTATTTTTAAAATAACCGTACCTAACTGTATCACCAATAGCTGAAATAATTGATTTATGAAGATTTATCAATTCTTCATTTGTAAATGAGAATTTATTAATATTTGCTGTTTGCGCTTTAGACCTCTCAGCTAAAGCAATTAAATCACCAATATGACTTAAATAGTGCTCAATATGAGAATTTGCTATTAATTCATTTGTTAATAATTCATAAATTTCATTATTCTTCTTGTGAGAAGGATTTGTTAAATCTTCAAGTATAATGTTTTTAACTCTTTCGGTCAAAGGATACATTAATGGAATATTTGAATTATAACTTATACCTGCACCAAATAACCAATTTTGTCTACTAGAATCAAGTTGTTTCTTTATTTCTTCTTTTATTTTCTCAAAGTCATGTTCTTCCATATTTTTATTGTTGAATGTGAAGATTTAATAATTCAGCTAACTGGTCTTTTGTAATTATTAAAAAATTAGTGGTGTCGTATGTGTTCTTTTCTACACGACGAAGAAAACCAAGGTAATTCATTATTCTAATAAAAGTACGTAAAGTATTATCATTGTAAGCTATCCCAATTCCTATTCTACCTAATGATGCAGCGTTTATCATACTACCCATTATATGCTTTTTAGAATTTTGGTTTTCAATTTCAATAGCTAAAAAACATCTAGCATTCTGATTTTTATAAATCAAATCGTCAAAATTTGGAATAGTTATCTCATTGTCAATTTCTCCTCCAATATTTTCTATATGATATTCATACAATTGTTTGAGAAAGGAATTTATATTCTGATCATTTACAAGATTATTATAATTCTGTATTTGATTTAAACCTTGCTCCATACTAAAAGGACCCACAGCAATATCAACACGTGGTGAGTAGTGATTAATATATCCATTAAATGCCGACCATTCATTTTTAACGGGGCAGTTAAAAAGTCTTTCAGTTAATAATGGAAATATAATATTTTGAAATTGTCTAGCTGTCATAATAAATTCATGAAAAATAATTCTTAACTTCT